>CAZKGE010000166.1:0-4796 GCA_964552065.1 uncultured Oscillospiraceae bacterium
CGATCCTGGTCAAAAGCTCGTCCTGGGAGAATTCCGGTCCGTTGAGATAGCATTCATATACGATGTTGGTGGCCGCGAAGCCGTTCTTGTCGATCCAGTCGCTCATCTCCTCATATACGGGCGCCATCGCGGTGTAAGGGCCGCGATGGACGCAGGAGACCGTCGGGCCGGCGGGTATGCGGCCCGGCTGCACGCTGCCCTTTGCCGGCAGGGCAGCAGGCACCGGGAATCCGATCTCCACGTCGAGGTTCTGCATATCGAGGTTGTGATAGCACACGAACGGCACGTCCGTGACCAGCTCGTTCAGCTCCGCAAGGTATTGGGCGATCAGCCCGTAGCTTTGGCCGATGACCCGCGGCAGGTCTTGCACGGCGGCCCGCGTGCGGATCGTCAGGGTCGGCTGCTCCATCTGCTGCATCAGCATGATATCGGTTACTCTGGGCATGGGAACGCCTCCTATAAAACAGCATTATGATGAAAAGTGAAGTAAAACGGCTGTGTGATAAAACAAGCGGAGGCCGGAACGCTTCCGACCTCCGCCGACATGCACTCGGCCTGCGCCGCGCAATCGGGCGATCGTGGGCGCGGGCGGTTTGACTCAGTACTGCAGCACGCGCGGCAGGGCGTTGGCCTGCTTGATCCAGTCCGCGACCTGGGCTTCGGTGGGCAGCCGGCGCACGAGCGCCTTCTTCTCGTTGATCTCCACCATCTTTTGATACAGGTTCGCGGCGTTGCGGTTGGCAAGCTCCGGAACCGTATCGACGCCGGAAGCCTCTAAAAGTTCCGCGTATTCGCCGCCGATGCCGTTGATGCGCGCGAGGTCGGCGTGGTTTGCCCACTTGAGGATGAGCTTCTCGCTGATGTCGGCCTTCTCGGCCAGATCGGCCCGGCCCTTCTTGGTGGCGCAGGCCTCGAGCAGCGATTCCATGGACTTGACCCCGACGGCCTCGAGCTTGGCCTCGTAGATCTCCCCGATGCCCTCGATGATGCTGAGCTTAGACATGTTCACGACTCCTTTCGAATTTTCAATAATAAGAATCGATCCTGAAATTATTCTTTATTATACCAAATAACGGCGCGCCGTGACAACAACAAATCTTACAGCGCGATCCAGTACCGCTCGAGCACGACATCGTCGCGTTCGCAGTACACGGTGCTTTCATACACGCCGCCGTTCGCCAGAATTGTTCTCCGGCTGCCCTCGTTGTCCGCGGCGCAGGTGATGAGCACGCGGTCGAGGCCGTACGCGCGGCAGACGATAAGGCAGTCGGCGAGCATGCGCGCGGCGTAGCCCTTTTTTCGCTCGCCTGGCCGAACCGAGTAACCGATGTGGCCGCCGTACTGCTCGAGGAAGTCGTTGAAATAGTGCCGGAACTGGATCATGCCGACGAGTTTGCCGTCCGATTCTCGAACAAAGGCGAACTGCTCCGACTCGACCCAATTCTCCGGCACGTTCGCACGGTTCTCAAGTTGGCGGTTGATTTCGAGCCACTCGGCGGCGGATTCCATGCGCCGCAGCGGCCCGGTGCCGTCCATCGAGCTGCCCGCGTCGAGCATCTCGCGGCGGTAGGCGGAAATCTCCGCCTCCAGAGCGGAATCGGGCTTGACCAGCCTGCAAATATCCATGGCAGCCTCCCATATGGGCCCGCGCGCCGCGGGCTGGCGCTTTAAACAAAGGTGTCCTTGGCATCCCGACAATCTATGCCCCGTGCGCCGCGGGCTGGCGCTTTAAACAAAGGTGTCCCTGGCATCCCGACAATCTATGCCACGCGTGCGCAAGCCCAACATTCTCATGGGAGCCGCCCGACAGTCCGCACCCGCTGAATTCGGCCCTTTTTACCGGTCGCGGTAGCGTTCGGAGACGTGCGACGCGTCGCAGAACGGCTTATTCCGCGACCGGCCGCAGCGGCAGAGCGTGACGCGGTTGCGCGTTTCGTACGGCGTGCCGTCGGCCGATTCGATCGGGATCCCGCCCTTGACGAACAGGGCGGCGCTCACCTCCTCCTCGTCGTCCTGCAGCACGTCGATCGACGGCTCGAGCGCGGGCTCGAACATTTTGCCGTCCTTCGCAACAGCCGTCAGCCGGCCGGCGGGGCAGTCGGACGCGGCGCGCACGGCCTCCTCGCAATCATACGGCGTGGTCGAGTTTGCGGCCAGCCCCCAGGCGTTCCCGCTGTCGCGGTGACAGAAGCGCGCGTAGGCGCAGCGGCTGTCGTCGAGCAGATCGACGCCCGGCCCTGTATGCAGCGCGGCGCGCTCGAGATAGTCCGCCTTCGAGGCGGTCTCCGCGCCGCGAAAGCCGGTTTTAACGTGCGAGCCGTCGCAGAACGGCGCCTGCCGCGAACGGCCGCAGCGGCAGAGCATGTAGGTTTCGGACTGCGGGAGCGCGCGGCCCGGCTTGTACGCGTACCCACCGCCGTCGGGAACGACGATTTTTTCGG
Source organism: uncultured Oscillospiraceae bacterium (assembly GCA_964552065.1). GTDB lineage: Bacteria > Bacillota > Clostridia > Christensenellales > CAG-138 > CAZKGE01. The sequence goes on from CAZKGE010000166.1 coordinate 2,442, forward strand.
CGAGCGGCACGCCGCCGGTCACAAGATACGGGCCGCCTTGGATGATCTTAATTTTGCACCTGGTCAGTTGCTTGTTCATGCGGGGGTCCTTTCCGGTTCCGGGTTTTTGCCGAGGTTTTCCAATATCTCCCGATAGCGCAGCGTGGCAAGCTCGCTCGGCGCGCCTTTTTTGCAGAATGAGAACGCGGCCAGCTTCGGGTTCGTGCGCTCCACGACGACGCGGCCATTTTGGAGCTTAAATTCCAGCGCGGACAGCGCTTGCCGAAAGCGCGGGTCCGCCTTTGCGGCGTCGTAGAACGAGAGCACATATAAATAGAAGAAAAGGTTATACGTGGAAAACGGATAGGCGACCTGCATAAACAGCGTGCCGATGCCGTAATGGCAGGGGCCGAGAGGCGCTTTCGTCGTCCAGTGCTTAAGCAGGAACTCGACCGTGCGGTCAAGGGCGGCGCTCCGATTGAGATACGGCGTGAACCGGAACGCGTCGAGCGCCGACAGCGTCGGGCCGGGGTTGGAGAACTCCGTCTCCGGTCCCCTGCCGAACGAGTACTTTTTGCACTGCCAGCCGCCGTCGAAATGCTGGATTGCGAACAGGTGCTCGAAGGTACTGGTCAGACGCGGGTCGCCTGCGTACCCGAGATGGCACAGCGTCCTTGCGGCGCCGATCGTCTGGCACGGGTAGATCGCGCCGCCCGGCGTAAGCCGGAACCGGCCGTCCTCGCGCCAGGCGAAGAGAATCCGGTCCGCCGTCTCCCGCAGCACAGGCTCGGAGGGGTCCACGCCCAACTCCGCGAGCATGTAAGCGCAATCCAGCGTGGTGAAAGGGCTTCCCTTCATCAGACCGCCGTCCGTGGTCGCCCAATGGTCGCCGCCGTTTTGTTGGCGCTTTGCGAGGATCGCTTCGATGTCGGACTGATATGATTGCCGCATTTGGATGCCCTCCTCGTTCGAACAGATTTCCATCGCTACCTGTCATTATATAGCAAAGCTCGTTCAGATTCAATTTCCGCGCGCGGCGGTCCCGGAGCCGAAGTTCGGCGATGAATCCGCTCTTTCCGAATACAGTTTATCCGGGCAAGAGAACGCCGGACCGCCCGCGGCATAGGCCGACGCCCGTCTTCGCTCTTGACATCGTTCGGCGAGCCGTATACGATCAACAAATGAACCGGCATAAACCCCAAATTACCGGCCGCGGACGTTGCGGCATGCCGGCCGCTTCAAAGCGCGGGCGCCGGCCGCCGGACTGGAAATAGGGCCGTGCGGACGCGCGGCGGCGGAAAGGATGAGCGTATGAGCAAACATGTCATTGAGGACGCGCGGCGCTGCCTGCAGTGCAAAAACCCGAGGTGCGCTGTCGGCTGCCCGGTCGCGACGCCGATCCGCGAGTCGATCCGGCTGCTTCTCGACAACCGCATCGGTCAGGCGGGGAAGCTCCTGTTCGACAACAACCCGCTCTCGCTCGTCTGCTGCCACGTGTGCCCGCAGGAGAACCAGTGCGAGGGGCATTGCGTGCTCGGCAAGACCGGTTCGCCCGTGCATATCAGCGCGATCGAGCGCTATATATCCGATTATTTTCTCGGCATCTATAAGCCCCAGAAATCCGACGGCACAAGCGGCCGGATCGCGATCATCGGCTCCGGGCCGGCGGGTATCACGATCGCGTTTGTGCTTGCGGCAAAGAACTACGACGTGACGATATTCGAAGGGAACGATCAGATCGGCGGCGTGATGCGCTACGGCATCCCGGAGTTTCGCCTGCCCAAGATCGTCCTCGACCGCCTCAAGGAGACGCTGCTGGAAAGCGGCGTCCGTATCCGGCCCAACACGGTGATCGGCATGAACCTGACCGTGGACGATCTGTTCCGCGACGGGTACCGCGCGGTATTCATGGGCACCGGCGTCTGGCGGCCTAACCGGATCAACCTGCCCGGCGAGAGCCTCGGGCACGTGCATTACGCGATCGAGTACCTCAAAAATCCCGACGTGTACCGGCTCGGCCGGAGGCTCGCGGTGATCGGCGCGGGCAACGTGGCCATGGACGTGGCGCGCACCGCGTTCCGGCACGGCTGCGAGGAGGTCACCGTCATGGTCAATCTGGACGATTCCGGTATCTCCGCGCAGCCGATCGAGATGGAGTTTGCCAAGATCGACGGCGCGAACATCCTGCTCAAAAAGTCGGCGGTGCGCTTTGTCGACGGGGGCGTGGTGCTGGCGGACTCCGAAATTCTTGAGATCGAGGGGCAAAAGACGGCCGTACCGATCGAGGGTACGGAGGAACTTTTCCCGGCCGATTCGGTGATCATCGCGGGCGGACAGGAGCCGCGCGCGGAGATCGTCCCGTCCACCAGCGGTCTC
>CAZKGE010000167.1:0-4731 GCA_964552065.1 uncultured Oscillospiraceae bacterium
TTTTGCGTGTTGTAGCCGACGCTTAAAGCGATGTCCATCACGCTCCGGTCGGTGTCGGCGAGCAGTTCGCACGCGTGGCGGACGCGCACCTGGTGCAAAAAATCCTCGAAGTTCTTCTCGACCTGGCAGATCAGGATGCGCTCGAGCTGCGCGGCCGAAAGGCCGAACTCGGCGGAAACGGCGGCGGCGGAGAGCGGCTTTGCGTGGTTGCGGCAGACGTACTCGACGATCTGGTACGCGCGCCGGGAATCGTCCTCGCGCAGCATGCTGCCGACGCGGCAGTAGGTGTTGCGGAACGCGCCGATCTTCATTCCCATGCGCGCGGAGAACACCTTTGAGATGTGCGAAGCGTCGACGTAGCCGAGGATGTGCGCAAGCTCCTCGATCGTCAGGTCCGTGTACAAAAGATAGTTGACGGTCTTGCCGACGCGCATCTCGTTGACGAGGTCGGAAAACGTCAACCCGGTCAGCCCCGTGACGTAGGCGCTGATGCTGTTCTCGCCGATGTAGAAGATGCGCGAGAGCCGGCCGAGCGTGAGCTTCTCGCCGCAGTGCATGTACAGGTAGCGCAGTATTTCACTGCGGTCCGGCACGGGCTCGGCGGCTGCGGCCGGCTGCGCGCTCGTCAGGCTTTTGCGCGCAAACAGCACGGCCAGCTCGACGAGCCGGTTCATCGCCGAAACGCGCGCAAACGGCCGGTTGGCGGGCTCGGCCAGCGTGGACTCCATGCCGAGCTCTTCAAACAGCGCCGCAAACACGCGCTCGACGGCGGCGGCCTCCTTTTTGTTGAGGCGCTGCACGGGCGATTTGGCGGAGAGATTGACAAAACCCGCGGCCAGCTCCGCCTCGTCGTAGAACGACTTCATAAGCCGCGTCAGCGTGTCGAGATGATACACGATCAGGCCGAGCTGCAAGGGCTCTGTCACCTCGGTGATCTCCGTCACCTGCCACGGCAGCACCGATACGAGCGTGCCGGGAAAGAGCGCAAAGCTGCCGTTCTGGAGCCGCAGCGTGCCGCGGCCGCGCGTGATGAACCAGTACCGCGCCTCCCTGTGGATCAGCGGTGCGGTGCTCTTTTCGATGACCTCGCGGTCGAAGCTGACGAGCTGCGCGCGGTCGAGCCGCGAGCGCGTAAACGACTGCATGCGAACGATGCCGGGCATAAAACGTCTCCTCCCGCCGCGATACCATCATTGTACCAGTTTTCGGGCGGCCGCGCAATCAAAGCGGACAAATATATAAGATTTATTTGTACAGTTTTTTGAATTAGCTATGTCCGTTATGTATGTATATGCAGCGAACAATACGAGAAACCGCGGAGAAAATTACCAAATCCGGCGCAACCGCATCATGCGTTCTATGCAGCGCATGCTTATGCAGCGTGTAAAACGAAAGATTGCGGGCCAAATACAGTAAACTCCGGCGCCGCGTGTCCGTCTAGGCCGGCCAAAACCGCTTACAATATAGACGGAGCAAAACGATTTAGGGAGCGAAGCGCCATGCCGATACGGGTCAAAAGCGAGACTGGGAAGCTCAAGCGCGTGCTGGTGCACCGGCCGGGGCTGGAGCTGGAGCATCTGATACCGGGCGCGCTCGAGCGGCTGCTGTTCGACGACATCCCGTACCTGCGCGGCGCGCAGGCCGAGCACGACCGCTTCTGCGAGACGCTGGCCGAGCAGGACGTCGAGGTCCGTTACCTTTCGGACCTTGCGGCCGAGACCATCGCGCAGAGCCCCGCGCTTCGCGAAACGTTCGTGCGGGAGTTCATCGCCGACGCGGGCAGCGCCGCGCACTGCTACCGGCGGGAGCTGAACGAGTTTTTCGGTACCATCGCGGACGCGCGCGAACTGATCCTCAAAACCATGGCGGGCGTCAACGCCGACGAACTGCCGCGCGGCGACGGCGATTCGCTGGGGCGGCTGTTAAACGGCGTCGATCACTTCATACTCGACCCGATTCCGAACCTGTACTTTACGCGCGACCCGTTCGCGTCCATCGGCGCCGGCGCGAGCGTCAACCGCATGTACGCCGTCACGCGCAACCGCGAGACCATCTACGGCCGCTATATTCTTGAGCATCATCCGGACTACATGGGCCAGGTGCCGTTTTACTACCTGCCCGACGAACCGTTCTCGCTAGAGGGCGGCGACATCCTGAACCTGTCGAACCGCGTCCTCGCCGCCGGCGTGTCCCAGCGCACAAAGCCCGAGGCCGTCGAAACGCTCGCGCGCAATATCTTCGCCGACCCGGACGCAGAGATCGATACGGTCCTTGCGATCGACATTCCAAGCATGCGCGCGTTCATGCACCTTGACACGGTCCTTACGCAGATCGATACGGACATCTTCCTCGTGCATCCCGGCATCCTCGGCGCGCTGCGCATATTTGAGCTCAAGAGCGCGGCAAACGGCGCTTTGCGCGTGCGCGAGCTTTCAGAAGGGCTTGACCGCGTGCTCGCGCGCTATCTCGATCTCCCTTCCGTGCGATTGCTCAACTGCGGCGGCACGAACCGCATCGCCGCCGAGCGCGAGCAGTGGAACGACGGCTCCAACGCGCTGAGCATCTCGCCCGGCGTCGTCGTCGCCTACGACCGGAACCATATTACCAATGACATCATGGAAGCCGAAGGCGTCACCGTGCTCAAAATCCCCAGTGCCGAGCTTTCGCGCGGCCGCGGCGGCCCGCGCTGCATGAGCATGCCGCTGTGGCGGGAGTAGGGAGAACGGGGGAGGAACGGGAGGATGTTGGGGGCGCCGCCCCCGCGCCCCCGTCAAAGGGCGAAGGCCCTTTGGAAACCCAACTAGCTGCGGACTTTTTTCGTCGGGATTCCAAAGGGACGTGTCCCTTTGGCGGGAGTTTGAGGGCAGGGCCCTCAACGTTCCCTTTCTAACGGTTTTAAAACTCAACTACTTTTTATTCCCTTAACACTGAAAACCGGAGGAACAGCTTATGCGAAACGTACGGATAGCCGTCTGGGGCTTTGGCGCGATGGGCGGCGGCGTGGCGAAGGTACTCTTGGATAAGCGCGGTGTGGACGTCGTTGGCGTGTGCGACATCCATCCCGCGCGGGTGAACAGGAGCATGTTCGAGGTGCTTGGGGTCGAGCGCGGCGGGCGCGCGGACGTGATCGTCGAGCCGGACATTGGGCGCGTATTGGACAAAAAGCCGGACGTGTGCGTGCTTGCGACGGACTCGTTCACGAAAAAGGCGTTCCCGAAGATCCGGACGATCGTCGAGCGCGGCGTGAACGTGGTCTGCACGGCGGAGCAGATGAGCTATCCCGCGGCGAACGAGCCGGAGCTTGCGCGGGAGATGGACCGGCTGGCCAGGGAAAACGGCGTTTCGATCCTCGGCACGGGCATCAACCCGGGGTTGATGATGGACCTGCTCGCGATCTGCCTTTCGGGCTGTATGACGGACGTTCAGCGGGTATCGTGCCGGCGCGTCAACTCGCTCTCGCCGTTCGGCCCGGCAGTGATGGAGGAGCAGGGCATCGGCATCACGCTCGAGGAATTTGACCGCGGCGTGACCGGCGGCACGCTCGCCGGGCACGTGGGCTTTGCCGAGAGCGTCGGCATGATCTCGGACGCGCTGGGCTTTTGTGTCGACCGGTTCGAGCAGCAGATGCGGCCCATCGTGACGGTCGTGGACCGGAGATCGCCGCACGGGTTCGCGGCGGCGGGGCGCGTGGCGGGCGTGAACATGACGGGCCAAGGGACCCGTAACGGCGAGGTCGTCGTCGACCTGGTGCACCCGCAGCAGATCGAGCCGCAGCTCGGCGGCACGGAGACGGGCGACTACATCGCGCTTGCCGGTACGCCGAACGTGAACATGTCGATCCGGCCGGAGGTGGACGGCGGCGTCGGCACGATCGCCATGTGCGTCAACATGATCCCGCACGTAATCAACGCAAAGCCGGGCCTGCGCACAATGCTCGACCTGCCGGTGCCGCGCGCGATCATGGGCGATTTTAGGGACTATATCGGGGAGGAGCTAATAGGATGACGGCAAAACAGGGCGACTTTGCGCGGCTCCACAGGATCGTGCTCGAGCCGAAGGCGCGCGCGCTTTCCGCGCTGCCGCTCGACACGCGGGACGTGCCGCTCGAGATGTGGGTCAAGGGGCATCTGCTGAGCGACGCCGAGGTCGGCTGCCCTGCGGCGGTACGGACGAAGACGGGCCGAATCGTGGAGGGTACGCTCATCGAGGTGAACCCGCACTATACGCATTCGTTCGGCGCGCACGTGCCGGAGCTTGAACAGGCGGGCGACGGCCTTGCCGCGCTGCTGAGGGGAGGCGAACGCGAATGAGCGGCAGCTCCTATACGGCGGTCATAGCCCGCAGGGCCGAGATCATGCGCAATTCGGTCGGCGTCGACTACGGCGCGTTCGAGTCCGGCTCGATCGCGTTCGATTATGAAAAAATGATGCGTTCGACGGGCTATTCGCTCGAGGACGTTTCGAACATCCAGCGCGGCTTCGCGGTCGGCAACACGCCGCTCGTCGAGCTCGTTAACATCACGAAGCTGGCGAGAATGCTCGCGCCCGCGGGCTGCGGCGCGCGCATATTTATAAAGGACGAGGCGGCCAACCCCTCCGGCAGCTTCAAGGCGCGCCGCGCGGCCGTGTCGATTTATCAGGCGAAGAAGATGGGCTACAAGGGCGCGATCGCGGCCACGAGCGGCAACTACGGCGCGGCGGTGGCGAGCTGCTGCGCCAAGGCTGGCCTTGA
>CAZKGE010000168.1:0-3721 GCA_964552065.1 uncultured Oscillospiraceae bacterium
TACAGCTCGATAAACTTGTCGCCGTTTTTGCCGTCCTGATAGCTCATGGCGAGGGATTCCATACCCTCGTAGAGCGGGATGCCGGCGGACAGGATCATGCCGATCTGGTCGCAGAACAGCGACATCTCCTCTGCGGGCAAATACCCGGCGCTCTCGTTTGGCACCCGTGCTCCCCCTTCCGTTTTGGGCGTCCGGCCCGTCAGTAGACGCGCTCCCCCGCGTAGTCCGTTTCGCTGTGGCCCTCGCCGTCAAGCGTCGCGTCGAAAAGCTGCCACACGCCGCCCACGTACACGAGATTCCACGCGTGGTACAGGTTGTCCGGCGCGGTCTTCGGCGGCCGTCCGTCAGTAGACGCGCTCCCCCGCGTAGTCCGTTTCGCTGCGGCCCTCGCCGTCGAGCGTCGCGTCAAAAAGCTGCCACACGCCGCCCACGTACACGAGATTCCACGCGTGGTACAGGTTGTCCGGCGCGACATAGCCGATCACGAGCTTGGCCGGTATCCCGCGCGCGCGCAGCATGGTCGCAAACAGCGCGGCGTAGTCGAAGCAGATGCCCTTGCCCGCCGCGAGCGTCTCGTCCGGCGACGGCAGATAGCCGCTTTTGACGGCCTCCGCCTTGTCGTAGTCGTATTCGATGTTGTCCGCCACATAACGGTACAGCTTTTTGACGATTTTCTGCGTGTCCGTCATGCCGGACGTGAGCTCGATCGCTTCGCTGACGGCTCTGTCGGTGCGCGCATAGTCGACATATTGATTGGGATACAGAAATGGGGTCTCGGGGCTAACCAGCTCGACCGCAACGTCGGTGTTGAACACGCGGCTGTACATCGTGCCCTCGGCCTGCTCGAGCACCTGCAGATCGTACGTGCCGTCACCCATCTGCAGCGGGTACGTCTCAAACGCGCTGTCCGCGCGCTGGTCGTAGTTGTACGCGCCGTCGCCGTTCGACACGCGCGTCTTGAGCAGCTTCTCATTCGGCGCGCTCTTGACCATCACATAGCCCGAGTTCGTGTTCGACGCGTCCACCACGACGCCCGCGTCTGCGATTACGCGCGTACCCGACGCCTCCGGCATGCGGACCTTGGTCAGCTCGGCCTGCGGCGCCGCCTTCGGCGTTTCGACGCTGCCGGAGCCGGAAAACGCCGGCATTTGCGCGTCCGCGCACGCGCACAGAACGATCATCGCGCAGGTCAGCGCGGCGAGCGGAAGCCTGGAAAATTTTGTTTGGATGGCGCGGCGCTCCATTTATTTATTATATACCTCGGTTTTGTCGAATTGCAACGGGTGCGTTACATTGTATTTTGAAGGGAACGTAACATTTTGCGCAAAGCGGGGGTACGCTGGGGGCTCTGCCCCCCATCCCCCGCCAAAGGGCCGAGGGCCCTTTGGAAACCCAATCCGCAGGTATTCTAATTTGCGCGCCTGCAGTAAGTAGGTTCCCAAAGAGAGGAACAGCCAAGCTCCGCGTCCAGCAGAAAGGGATTCTCAAGGGACGTGTCCCTTGAGCGGGGGCGCGGGGGCAGAGCCCCCGCAAGGCCCTGGGGATTTGCAGGGACGGCGCCCCCGCAAATCGTCCCGCGTCCCCCTTCCCGCACAAACCGCAAAGCGGGGCGCTTATGCGCCCCGCCCCCGTTCAATTATACTTCGATTGTTCCGCTGCCGGGTTTACGCCTCCTTAGGTTCCTCCTTGTGGCTACGGGCGGCCACGGCAGCCACGCCGGCCTGGATCAGGAAGATCGCGACCATGAGCAGCGTCCACCGGTCCGTAAAGACCATCGGGTTGCGCACGTCCTCGGTCAGGATGAACGCGACGATGCCGCCGATTGCGGGAACGAGGCTCGCGATGCGCTTGAAGCCGTGCTTCCTGATCTCGGTCGCGGACTTGGCCGCGGCGTCCTCGTCCTTGCGCTTGCCGAAGTAGCGGAGCAGCATGTAACCGCTCCAGACCGCCGTCAATACGGTCATGATCAGGTTCACCAGCGCCCAGCTGCGCTCCGGACCGGCCTTAGGCGGCTCGGGATTCATGACCTCAACCGGCGTCTCGGTCGGCGTAGGCGTGGGCGTCGGGGTCGCGGTCGGCGTCGGGGACGGCGTCGCCGCGACCCCCCTGTAATACACCGTGATCGTATGGTCGCCCGTGATCGTGCCGGACGTAGAGCCCACGATCGACACGCGCGTGTACCCGCTGATCAGCTTCTCGGCAAGGGCCGCCACGGAGTAGGCATCGCCGATTTCGAACGTCTCCGTGTACGGATCCGCAAGCTGCGTGCCCGCGCCGAGAAGCAGGAACCGGATCGTCAGCGTCGCGGTCTCAGCCGGCGCGGCGGTGACCGTTACAATCGCGGTATCGCTCGACGGAGCGAATACGCCGTCGCCCTGATAGCTTGCCGTGACCGTATGGCTTCCGGTATGCATCGGCCTGGTGGTCACCGCGGGGAGCGTGAACGTGCCGTCGGCCGCAACGGGCACCGTATAGGTGTGGCCGTTGAACGTGATCACCACGCTGCCGGAGAAGCCCGGCGCGTAAGCCGCCGCGCCCGAGATGTCCGCAACGCTCCCGTGGATGGTCAGCGCGGAACCGGAGGTGCCGTTTGCGGGCGTCGCCGTCACCGTCGTGCTTGTCGGCCGCAGGTTGATCGTAAAGCCGCCGGGCACCAGCGTCACGATATAGTCGCCGTAGTTGGGAGCGCCCGTGTCGGGTCCGACCTCCAGCACGCCGGCATAGGTCCCGGCAGCCTCGACGCCGCCGTTGGAGCGGGTCACGCCATAGGTGAAGTCGCCGCCGTAGATCGTGCCGGACGTGACGCTTGCGGTAAACGCCGGGTCCGGCGTACCGGCATACTTGGACGCGTCGTTGGCCGTGATCGTGACGGCCGCCGGATTGATCGTCAGCAGGCCGTTGACCATAATAGCATGGTACGGAATCGAGCCGTCGTACAGGATGTCGGCGCCGGTGACCACCACGGTCGTACCGCCGACGTCCTTTCGCGAACCGGTCGCGCTGAACTCGCTCTCCCAGCCGCTCGCCGTCGCCGCGGACACGCCGGACGGCGCTGTGATCGGTAGGATGCCGGTGACCGTCTGCGTCGCGCCGTTATAGGTGCGCGTCGCACTGTTGCCCGTCACCGTGACCTCTTCCATTGCGGTCCACACCGCGATAAACGTCATGTCGCCGGTGATCGGAGTCGTGCCCGTCGGAATCGTGACGGCGTTGCCGCCCTCATCCTTCCAGCCGGTCTGGTAGTAGTACCCGTCCGCCGTGTATGTCGGCACCGTAATGCCTGCGTTGCCCCACTGCGTGCCGTGGTCGATGCCGGAGAACGGAACGTCCGCATCCGTCGGGACCGCGTGGTCGCCGGGCTTAAAGGTCACGGTGTACTCGTTGATCGTGTACAGCACGTCGACCTCCACGTCGTCCGCCGGCATGTTGCCCGCGATCGTCGCCTGCGCGGCGCTTGCCAGCGTGTAGCCGGTCACCGCCGGCGAGCCAACGCTATACGAAGCGTTGTAGTCAAGCGTTTCGGTGTGCGGCGCCGAGAGCACGTTGTCGTCCTCATCGATGTAGTTGATCGTCAGCGTGTAGCTGTTGATCGTGTAAACAACGTCGACCGTCACGTTATCGGCCGGCATGGTGCCGGAGATCGTCGACTGTGCAGAGCTGGCCAGAGTGTAGCCGGTCACCGCCGGCGAGCCAACGCTATACGAAGCGTTGTAGTCAAGCG
>CAZKGE010000168.1:3821-4729 GCA_964552065.1 uncultured Oscillospiraceae bacterium
TTTCGGTGTGCGGCGCCGAGAGCACGTTGTCGTCCTCATCGACGTAGTTGATCGTCAGCGTGTAGCTGTTGACTGCGTACGTGACCTCGATTGTGTGGTTTGCCTGCACGTTGGAGAACGTGTAGCCAGAGCCATACGTTGTCGTGCTCACCGGCGTCCCGTCAATCTCCACGCTCTCAATATGGTAGCCCGTGTTCGGCGAGTAGGTAAACGCCTGACTGCCGTCGTAGTCCACGGTCTGCACCGCACTCGGCGTAATCGTGCCGTTGTGGACCGTCGGCGTGATCGTGTAGGTCAGCACCGCCCACGTGCCCACGATGGTCACGGCGGAGTCCGGCATGGTGAACTGGCCGTCCGATACCGTCACGCCGCCGGTCGTCACCGTCCAGCCGCTGAACGCGTATCCGCCCGCCGCGGCGGGGTCGGCCGCAATGGTGACGGTCGCGCCGGGCACGTAGCTGACCGTTTCGGGGAGCGCCGCCGCGCCGGTCGGCACCGTGCCGGAATAGGAATACGTCACCGGCCGCATCTCCGTCCAGACCGCGTACAGCGTGCCGAGCGCGGAGCTCGTGCCCACGCGCACGGAGTCGGCCGGATCATACGAGGCGCCGGACCCGTCGGCCGCCGTGTTCCAGCCCGCGAACACCCAGCCGGCGTACGACCACGGGCAGGACTGCACGGTGTGGTACGTGTTGTTGACGATCGGCAGCGTCGTAGACGTCTGGCTCGCGCCGCCGGTCGGGTTGTTGGAGTTGTAGGTGAGCGTGACCGTCGTCGCGGGGTCGGCCCATTGCGCGACCAGCGTCATGTTGCCAATCACCGTGAGCAAATCGTTCGGATAGTAAATCGCGTTATCGCACTTCCAGCCGACAAACACCTTGCCGGTGGGCGCAACAAGGCCCGCGGCG
>CAZKGE010000169.1:0-4711 GCA_964552065.1 uncultured Oscillospiraceae bacterium
CACTGTACATCGTCAGGATGACGAAATCGAGCGGATCGATTTTCTCCCGTTCAAATCCCGTAAAAGCGGGGTCGGTGAACGCGTCGGTCAACTCGATCTCGCGCTCGCCGCGCCGGCAGCAGAAGATCACGGCGTCGCCTTTTTGCACGGCGCCGACCGGTTCACCCGCGCCGTTCTCGAGGTTGAGCGGCTCGAGCGAATAGTCGATCTGCCCGGCTTCATACGCGCGCTCGACCGCCCCGGCCAGCGCCTCCCCGCCGAAGAATTCCTGCCGTTTCATGCGCACACGCTCCTTTGCTCCATCGCGCCCATCTCAATGCGGGGCGCTTGCGGAAATATGTTCAAAAGCTGGTCGAACCGCTTGATGATGCCGTCCGGCGCGTTTTCATTCGTCAGATTCAGCCGCTTTGCGCCCTCGTACTCGACCGCAATCGTCGTGCCGAAGTTCGACGCCTTCGCGCCGATAATGTCGCGGTCGAGGTTGTCGCCGATAAACGCGCTTTCCTCGGGTCGCACGCCCGCCTCGGCAAGCGCAAGGAAATAGATCGCCGGGTGCGGCTTTCTCAGCATCGTCACGGACGACTGCTGCACCGTGCTAAAATACGGGCGCAGGCCGTCGGAATCGAGCCACTCGTCGATCTCCTTCGTGCCGATGAGGTCGCTGATGACGCCGACCTTGTAGCCGCGCTCCACCAGCGCTTTGACCGTCCCGATCCCGTTTGGGACGACGACGCGCTCGCCCTTGGCGCGGCGCAGCTCATAGGTCAGCTCCACCGCGTTTTGTTCCAGCAGCGCGCGGTCGCACTCCGGCGCGAGCCAGCGCGTCCACAGCATCGGTTCCGGCGCCTCGCACATATAGCGCAGCGCCCATTCGCGGTAGGTGTCGTACCGCCGCTCGATCAAAGCGTGGAACGCCTCGGGCTCGAGACTCGTTCCCGTCAGCTCCGCAATGCGCCTGCGCGCCGCGGTCTTATACGGAACGTTGTCCTCCACAATGCGGAACGTGCCGCCGAGATCGAGAAATATGCCGCGTACAATCCGTTCCATCGCTTACGCCCTCCGCACCCTGTCCCAAGCCACCGCCGGGCATTTCGAGAACAGCTCCTTTAGCTCCGCAAAGTCGAAGATCACCGCGTCCGGCCGGTTGTCGTCCGTGATGGTCTCTTTTTCCAGCTTCTCCGGCGTCGTGTACAGCACGAACATGCCAAAGCCGGCCATCCGCGTGCCCTCGACGTCGCGTTTGAGGTTGTCGCCGATGTAGACGCAGCGCGCGGGCTCGACGCCGAGCTTTTGGCAGGCCATGAGGCTTAGCCGCGGGTCCGGCTTGCGGATGCCCTCGACGCAGGAGAGCAGCACCGCGCCGAAATACTTCGTCAGGCCGTCGCGCTCGAGCCAGTCCGGAATCTCTTTTGAGGTGACGAGGTTTGAGATGATGCCAAGCTTGTAGCCGTTTTCGTACAGGTCCAGTATCGACTGCGCGCCGTTCCTTGCCACGACGCGCCGGCCGTCCTTGTTGCGGAACTCGATCGTGAGCTCGACGGCGTTCTTAACGATCCGCTCGCGCGGGTACTCCGGCGCGAGCCAGCGCGTCCACAGTTCCGCCTCCGTCGCCTCGCGCATGGTGTCGAAGCACCATTTGCGGTACCCTTCGTAGCGGTAGTCCAAAAATTTGCAGAACGCGTCCGGATCGCCCGTCTCGCCGCAGAGCTCGGCGATGCGCCTGCGCGCGCTCGCCTCGAATTCCGCGTCGCGCTCGACGAGCCGCAGCGTTCCGCCCAGATCGTAGAAGATTGCGTCAAATTCCCGCTCCATACCGGTTCCCCCGCTTTACGCTTTAAGCGGCGGGAATATGCCCAGCAGCTCCGAAATCGCCGTGATCGTATGGTCCGCGTTCTGCGTAAGTTCCTGCGGCTCCTTGGCGAGCGTCTCCGGCTCGTCGATGCGGATCATCATGGCAAAGCCGGCTTCGCGCGTGCCCTGCACGTCGCGGATCGGGTTGTCGCCGATATAGGCGCACTGCTCCGGCGGCTTGCCGATCGCGCGGCAGGCCAGGCGGTAGATCTCCGGGTCCGGCTTGCGGATGCGCACCTTGGAGGAGAGGATCACGACCTTGAAATACCGCGCAACGCCGTCCTCGACCATCCAGTCCGGTATCTCCGTCTCGGTGATCGTGTTGGCGATGATGCCCATCGTGTAGCCGCGCCTGTCCAGCTCGACGAGCGTGTCCTTCACGTCCGGCCGCGCGACGCGGCGGCCGTCGTGGTCGCGCCAGAGCCTCGTCAGCCGGCCCGCGACGGCGCAGACCAGATCGACCGGGTAATCGGGCAGAAGGTACTGCGACCACAGCTCCATCTCCGACGCGTCCAGATGCCCGGACTTGGCGGCGCAGCGGTACGCGTTCCAGCGTTCGTTGAGCCTGGCGAAGAAACCATCGTGCGGCTCCGCGGCGTTGACCAGCCGCATCATCTCCTGCTCGGCCGCGTCCGAAAACGCTTTGTCCTTGACGACGACGCGCAGCGTATTGCCCACGTCGAAAAAGATGGTGTCGATCATGTCCGATTGCCTCCTTTATTCTCGTTGATGATTGGCGGTTTACGGATGCGTGCCGTTATATGTCCGAATGATACCCGGTATCTCGGCAAGGCCTTTGATGCGAAAGTCCGGCTCAAGGCCGCTGCCGGCAAACGCCGCGTCCCTGTGCGCGACGGCGGGGTTCCCGATCAGGATCATCAGCCCAAGGCCCGCGTTTTTGGCGCCGAGCACGTCGCGCGAGATCGTGTCCCCGACGTACGCGGTATTTTCGCGGGAAGCGCCCATGCTGGCCAGCGCCGCGTCGAACGCGGCGGGGTCCGGCTTGCGCACGCCCGTCTCGCTCGACAGGATAACGCAGTCCATATATTGGGCGATGCCGTATTCGTTAAGGACGTGCGGCACGAACGAGGTCGATATGATGTTGCTCACGACGCCCATGCGCACACCCATGCCAGAAAGCGCATCGAGCGTCTCGACAAGGTGCGGGCGGCGCAGGTTGCGCACGCGCTCATAATCGTAAAGAAAGCTGAGCTCCTCGGCGATGGGCGCGAGCTGTTCCTCGCCGATGCGATATTCTTTTAAGTAGAACTCGTTCCAGATGCGCCTTTGCGGCAGCTCGATGAGCGTTTCCTCGGAATAGCGCTTGTACGCCTCGGCGTTCTCGTGCAGCTTGATGCCGATCTCGCGGTCCTCGCCGGAAATGACGATGCCATAGTCGGCGAGCCGCTCGCGCAGCCGCCCGGCGAACGCCGTGCGCAGCGCCTCGTTGTTTGTGACGGTATGAATCGTCCCGCCAACGTCGAACAGAACGACATCGATCATGCAATTCCCCCGCCTTTCCACACCGAACCGCGCCGAATCCGGCGATTTGATCGCAAACGTTTGCGAGACCGTTTCGGTTTGATTCTAATGCAAGCGGTCCGCTTTGTCAATACGGGGTTTGCTTTATTTTTCTACTTTTCCGAATCCTCCGCCCCGTTTATCAATGCGACAGAATTGTCGTTGACAAATGAAATCCGGCATAGTAATATTCTGCTTATGACGGAAACGTTTGCATTGTCCGTCCCTTTCACATTTGCCAGAAAGCGGGTGCTCTGCGTTGAAAAGCGTCACCATCAAGGACATCGCCAAGGTTACCGGCGTCTCGTACGCGACGGTTTCCCGCGCGCTGTCGGGCAGCGCCGAGATCGGCGTGGAAACGCGCGAACGCGTGCTCAAGATCTGCCGCGAAATGGGCTACACGACCAACTACGTCGCGCGCTCGATGGTCATGAAGCGCACGAAGCTCCTCGGCCTGATCGTCGCGAACATCGACAACCCGTTCATGTCCGAAATGGCATACCATATCGAGATCCGCGCGCGCGAGCAGGGGTACAACCTCATGCTGTGCAACTCCTCGCACGACCTCAACCTGGAGCGCAAGGTGTTCGAGCTGCTCGTCAGCCGGCAGGTGGACGGCATCATACTCGTGCCCGCCAACTCCGAGTCTTACACGAGCCTCAAGCCGCTCATCTCCAAGGTGCCGACGGTGTTCGTCAGCGAAAACCTGCGCGACCTGCCCGAAAGCTACGTCTCCGTGGACAACTACCGCGGCACGCGCATCGGCACGGAATACCTGTATTCGCTCGGCCACCGCAGCATCCTGTACTTTGGGTTGCGCAAGGGGAGCGTGACGCACCAGCTGCGCGCGGACGGCTATCTGGACGCGTGCCGCGAGCTCGGCATTGAACCGAACGTCTACACGAGTTCCTATTCGTTCAGCAGCGTGCAGGCGGGCTGCCACATGGCGCGGAACGTCTTCGGGAAGCCCATCCCCTACTCCGCCATCTTCGCCGCAACGGATTCGCTTGCGCTCGGCGTGCTTGAGGCCGCCGAGGAGGCGGGCATCCGCATCCCTGAGGATCTTTCGCTGATCGGGTTCGACAACATCCTTTACGCGGACCTGCCGCGGATCCGCCTGACCACAATCGAGCAGCCAAAAAAGACCATGGCCGCCGCGGCGGTGGACATCCTGCTCGAAAAGATCGCCGACGAAACCTCCGGCTATTCCCACAGAATTCTCACGCCGACGCTCGTCGTGCGCACGTCCTGCCGCGACATACGGAACAAGCAATGATGACGGTCGACGGGAAGCGATACATAAAGTTCGACGTCCATATCCACACCGCCGAGACGAGCA
>CAZKGE010000170.1:0-4691 GCA_964552065.1 uncultured Oscillospiraceae bacterium
GACACCGTGCTCGCCTCGATCATGTTCGCCAACAATGAGGTCGGCACGATCGAGCCCGTCGGCGAGATCGGCAAGGTTTGCCGCGAGAAGGGCGTTTTCTTCCATACGGACGCCGTGCAGGCGGTGGGCCATGTTCCGATCGACGTAAAGGCGCTGAACATCGACCTTCTGTCGCTGTCCGGCCATAAGCTCCACGGGCCGAAGGGTATCGGCGCGCTGTACGTCCGCAAGGGCGTGCGCGTGCTGCCGCTGATATTCGGCGGCGGCCAGGAAAAGAAAAAGCGCGCGGGCACGGAGAACGTGCCGGGCATCGTCGGACTCGGCGTGGCGGTCGAGCTGGCCGTATCCGAGATGGCGGAGGAAACGGCGCGGCTGCGCGCCCTGCGCGATCAACTGATCACGGGCATCGAGCGCTCGATCCCCGAGGTGCGCTTAAACGGCCATCGGAACGAGCGGCTGCCGGGCAGCGTCAACTTCAGCATCCGGTATATCGAGGGCGAGTCGATCCTTCTGCTGCTGGATCTAAACGGCATCGCCGCGTCGAGCGGCTCGGCCTGCACGTCCGGCTCGCTGGATCCGTCGCACGTGTTGCTCGCCATGGGCCTGCCGCACGAGATTGCGCACGGTTCGCTGCGGCTGACGCTCTCGCGCTATACGACCGAGCAGGAGGTCGGCTTCGTGCTCGATGTGCTGCCGGGAATCGTACAAAGACTGAGGGACATGTCGCCCTTGTATCATGGAGGTAAATAGAGTATGTATACGGAAAAAGTTTTGGACCATTTTGATCATCCCCGGAACGTCGGCGAGATCCCGGACGCGTCGGGCGTCGGCACGGTCGGCAACGCCAAGTGCGGCGACATCATGCAGATGTTCATCAAGGTGAACGAAAGCGACGTGATCGAGGACATCAAGTTCAAGACCTTCGGCTGCGGCGCGGCCGTGGCGACGAGCTCGATGGCCACCGAGATGATCAAGGGCAAGACGATCGACGAGGCGCTCAAGCTGACGAACGCGGCCGTCGTGGAGGCGCTCGAAGGATTGCCGCCGCAGAAGATCCACTGTTCGGTGCTGGCCGAGGAAGCGGTGAAAGCCGCGATTGATGATTATAACAAAAAAAGGAATCCGAAATGATGAGTACCAAGCCGCCCGTCGTCCGATACTACATATTGTAGCGTTGCATCGAATGCGAGGTGATAATATGCGATCGGTATCGATGGGACTCGGCTTACTGGCCGGCGCTGCGATTGCGCTGACGGTCATCAATTCCACGTATCCGGACGTGTCCAAAAGGATGATGCGCGACGGAAAAAGAGCGGTACGAAACGCGCGGAGAACCGTGACGAACATCGGGGAATGGATGTACCGGTGAGCGAACCATGAGCGGGAGCGGAAAAGAAAATGCCGCTCCCGCGTTTTTTGATCGGGCCGGCCTAATAAAAAGGAAAGACTTGACGCTTTTTCCGAGATACTATACACTGTTATAGAAAATCAAGCAGGAAAGGTACATGATAGATATGAGCAGCAGCTTTGTGGAAGGAATCTCCTCTTTCTTTTCCGGTCCCGGCCTTTTGATCATCCTGATGGTGGTGATGTTCGCCGTCATGATCATCCCGCAGCGCAAGCGCGAGAAAAAGGTCAAGGAAATGCTCTCCTCCCTAAAGCAGGGCGACAGGGTCCGCACGATCGGCGGCATCTACGGCACGATCAGCTCCATGCGCGACGACGTTGTGACTTTGCAGGTCGGCCCGGACAAGGTTAAGCTGGTGTTTTCGCGCGGCGCGATCGCGCAGGTGGAGGACGCCGGCGTGGAGAACAGCATGACCGAGGAGCTCAAGGAAGCCAAATAAAGCGGCCCGGTAAACGGGCTTCGATATGTCCGGCACGAAACTGCCGGGCATATTTTTTTGCCGCGGCCCCTATACTTAATTTATAGGGGGGAAAGCGGCATGAAGAAGAAACGGACGGCGCGCGGCCGCGTAAGCGGCACTACCATTTTATTGATGCTGCGCGCGGCGCTGCTTGCGTGCATCGCCACGGCGGCGCTGATGCTTCTTTTTGCGTTCCTGCTGAAGTGGGAATGGCTCGGCGTCGACTCCATCCGCGTCTGCAACACGATCATTAAGACGCTGTGCGCGTGCTTTGCGGGCTATCTGTGCAGCCGCTTCTTTCTGGGCGCGCACGCGCTCTACGCGGGCATATCGGGCATGATCTACATCGTGCTCTCCTATGTGATCTTCTGCCTCATCGAGCAGGACTTTGCGCTGCGCTGGTCGCTGCTGTCCGACATCGCGCTCTGCTTTATCGCGGCGATGACGGCCGCCATCGTGCGCAACACGATCAAGAACGCGGGCGCCGCGGCATGACCGCGGCGGCGGACAAGCCGTGGATCCTAGCGAAAGTTGGGAGGAAATGGGAACAATTTGTGGAGGCTGGCGGAATCGGTTGAATTGCCGGGTATATTTCGCTATAATAAGCCAACGGAGGTGAGGACCCCATGCCCGCGTTTACGAAGGATACGATTCAGTTTGAGATGCCGAAGGAGAGCCGCTCGCCGCGCGATACGCTTTTGACGGTGTATGCGGCCATGCAGGAGAAGGGGTACGATCCTGTCAACCAGATCGTCGGCTATCTGCTCTCGGGCGACCCGACCTACATCACGAGCCATAACAACGCGCGCTATCTGATCTCGCGCATCCAGCGCGACGACCTGATCGAGGAGCTCGTGCGCTACTACGTCCAACAGGCAAAATAGGCGTATATGCAGAGAGTACTCGCACTCGACGTGGGCGACCGCAGGATCGGTCTGGCCGTCTCGGACGCGCTCGGCTTCACCGCGCAGGGCCTCGAAACTTATACGCGTACGGGCGACGACGAGCGCGACGCGGCGTATATCGTCGGGGTCGCAAACAGGTACGCGCCGGCTATGCTGCTATTCGGGCTGCCGCGCAACATGGACGGCAGCTACGGCTTCCAGTGCGACAAGGTCCGCGCGTTCGCCGGCGCCGTGCTTGCGCAGTGGGACGGGCCGTCGGACTTTTTCGACGAGCGCCTCACGACGCTGTCCGCCGGGCGCGTGCTCTCCGAGGGCAACGTGCGCGGCCAGAAGCGCAAGCAGGTGATCGACAAGATGGCCGCCGTCGTGATCCTGCAGGGGTATCTGGAGCGGCATCGCGAATAAAACGCGGCAAACTTTGCGGGATTTAAGCCCCGCTGAATATTGACAGCTTTTTTAAGCCGATGATAAAATAGATGGGATGGTTGGGCGGCTGAGCGGGTCGCCCGTTCTTCATGTCGCCACCGGACCGGTCATCGGCGGCCGCTTTGCGGACCGCTCGAAATACGCGGGAAAAGAAGTGCAAAAGCGGAGTATGGAAGAGAAAAGCGGAATTGCAAACCAGCAGCCCGAGAACATCGTGACCCTTCTGGACGAGAGCGGCGCGGAGGTCCGTTTCGACCTTTTGATGGCGTTCGACTATGAGAAGCGCCGCTACATCGCGCTTCTGCCGCTCGACAAGGTCGAGAGCGTCGGCGACGACGAGGTTGTGCTGCTCGAGGTCCTCAGAGGGGACGGCGGGGAGGTCTATCAGTCGATCGAGAACCCGATCCTGCTCGACGAGGTGTTCGACGCGTTCTGCGAGCTGTTCGACGACATGCTCGACGAGGAGGAGGACGCGGACGACGAGGACGGCGATTAACGGTAAAACGCCCGGCGGGACCGGACAAATTGCGCTTGCAAATGTAAAATTCCCTGTGCTATAATGCACAAGGTATCACGCACTCTCGCGGATTTCCGGGCTCGTGTCCCACAACTGGGGTTCCCCGGAACCGGAAGCGGGAGGAGGAAAAAAACGAGGAGGTTTATTTTGACATGTCCGTGATTTCCATGAAACAGCTGCTGGAGGCCGGCGTCCATTTCGGCCACCAAACCCGCCGCTGGAACCCCAAGATGAAGGAATACATCTTCACCGAGCGCAACGGCATCTACATTATCGACCTGCAAAAGACCGTCAAGAAAATTGAAGAAGCTTACTACTTCATTCGCGATCTTGCTGCGGATGGTCAGTCCATTCTGTTTGTCGGCACGAAGAAGCAGGCCCAGGAATCCATCGAGCAGGAAGCCCGTCGTTGCGACATGTACTATGTCAATCAGCGCTGGCTGGGCGGCATGCTTACCAACTTTAAAACCATTCAGGGCCGTATTGCTCGCCTGCACAAGATTGAGCAGATGGAAGCCACCGGCCAGTTTGAGCTTCTGCCCAAGAAAGAGGTTATTGGCCTCAAGATGGAGCAGGAGAAGCTGGAGAAGAACCTTGGCGGCATCAAGGAAATGAAGAAGCTCCCGGCCGCGCTGTTCGTGGTCGACCCGCGCAAGGAGCACATTGCCGTTTCCGAAGCCCGCACGCTGAAGATCCCGATCATCGCCATCATCGACACCAACTGCGATCCTGACGAAGTGACCTATCCCATTCCTGGCAACGACGACGCAATCCGTGCGGTCAAACTGATCACCGCAAAGATGGCCGATGCGGTCATCGAGGGCCGTCAGGGTGAGCAGATGAATGACGACGCGGACGCTGCCGTTGAAGCACCCGTTGCCGAAACCGAAGAATAAGTCATTTACGGGAGGAAAAAAGTAATATGTTTACCGCAAAAGACGTAATGGCGCTGCGCGAGATGAGCGGCGCGGGCAT
>CAZKGE010000171.1:0-4654 GCA_964552065.1 uncultured Oscillospiraceae bacterium
TATGATCGAGCTGTCCATCGCGCGCTCCTTACAATCCCAATAATGCGCGCAGCGGTAAATCTGCCACTGGGCCGCCACCGACCAATGCCGCGCGCTTTTTCAGCAGCGCCACCGCGGCCGCCGTGCGCTCTCCGTATACGCCGTCCGCGCCGCTTGCGCCAATGTCGTAGCCGAGCGCGAGCAGCCGCCGCTGGAGCTTTCGCACGTCCTCGCCGCGCATCGGCGGGCTCGTCAGGTACAGGTCTCCCGGCGCGCGGCCCGCGGCCGTTCCGGCGCTTTCTTCGCCGCCCGCCGCCGCGGCCCCGGTTTCGATGCCCGACGGCTCGTTTACGGCTTTTTCCGTCCCGGCGCTCTGCGCCGCGTCCTGCGTAGCGTTTGCGGCCTTGTCCGCAAACGCCGGGCAGCGCCCGCAGTCGCTCCACTTGTCCGCGAGCTTTCTTCTCGCCACGCCGACGTCGCGGCCGTAGCACTCGACCGTTTCCCCGCCGCCGACATACGCGCCGACGTGGCAGACGTTTCCGGCCGCGTTGCGCCGGAACACGAGGTCGCCGCGCAACAGCTCGTCCTTTCGAATCGCGCGGCAGGCCTTGCAAAAGCCCGCGGCGGACAGATCGCCCTTCCGCGCGCCGACCTGCATCATAGCCCAATAGATAAGTCCCGAGCAGTCGAACGCGCGAATTTCGGCCACCCCGCTTTTGACACGCCTTTCATAGAGCGCGGCGGCGCGCGCGGCGTTTTTCTCGCTGGTTTCGCGGCGGGTGATCCAGTCCTTTGGGTCCGCCATGGCCGAGAGCAGCTCCCCGTTGCCGCCCCAGACATACACGCCCTTCCCGACCTGCCCCTCCAGCGCGGCGACAAACGCTTCCCTCATACGCGCCTCCGGCGCGCCGCGGCAATGCGCGTCCCCGCCGCGCGCCCTGCTTTGGCTTGATCAGCCATTGTTCAGCGCCTCCGCCATCTCGGCCAGCGCCGCCTGCGCGGCCGCGAGCTGCTCGGAGACCGACAGCACGCGCACGCCATCACGGTAAAACGCGCCGTCCGCATAGGCGTCGCCGATCGCCGCCGGCACGTCGCCGAGCGATACGGCGTCGGGGAAATCCGCCGCGTTGCCCGGGTACAACCAGATCAGGTTCGTCACGAGCCCGTTCACAATTAATGCGTAATTCATATATCCTCCTTACGCCGCGCGGTGGTTGCGGATGACCACGATGCCGCTGCCGCCTGAATTTCCGGGGCCCCAAGACGAACTGGTTGCAACTCCTCCGGCGCCGCCGCCGCCCGTGTTGGTTGCCCCAGCGCCGCCTCCGCCGCCACCGGCGCCGCCGTCACCGCTGGAATACCCGCTATAGCCGCCTCCTCCGCCGCCGCCAGCGTATAAAGCGCCGGATGACTCCCCGAACTCGCGCGTCGTTGTTCCCTGACCCGCGCCGCCTGCCCCCGCGCCTGTACTACCTCCATCGCCTCCATTCGATCCGCCCGCTGCACCGTTACCGCTTGCGGATTTTCCTCCCCGGCCGCCACCGGAACCACCAGAGGAAGATGTGCCGCCATTGGCGTAGTAAAGGCTTGAATTATTGAAATATGTCTGGCCGCCACTGCCTCCGCCGGTTCCGGCACCAGCGCCGACAGCGCCGCCAGTGCCGACAACAACCGAATACGACACGCCTGCTTGCAACGCAATGCTGGAATATGTTGCGGTACGACCGCCGGAACCACCGATTCCAGCTTGATTGCCCGAGCTGCCGTTCGTGCCGGCAGCGCCGCCGCCGACGCAGAATACATCGGTCGTCATGTTTTTAGCAGGCGTGAACGCGTCGGATGTCAGGAACTTGACCCGCCAGTTCTTGTCCCCGTCGTCCAGAAGCGAGTATGCGCCGGTATAGGTAAACTTCAGCAGACCCCCAAAGGCCGCGCCGTTCGTCCGTCCGATGCCCATCAGCCCACCGCCTTCCAAAGAATGATCGTCGGCACCGTGATGTCGTCCTCCGGCTCCTCGGCGGCATACAAGTACACGCCGCCGTCGAACGTTGCCGCGACGGGCGCGAAGCTGCCGCTCACCGCCTCGGCCAGCCCAAACACCACCTCCGGCGTCATGGCCGAAAGCGCGCCGGTCAGCGCGACCGCGGCGCGGAACGGATAGTCGTCGTAGGTCGTGTCCTCCGCCCAGTCCTCGGCTGCGACCGTCACGTCCGCAAACTGCAGTCGCGCGCTCTCCGCGCCGATGGCCGCTGGCGTGATCTCGTCCGCGCCGCCCGCCGCGTGCCTTGCCGCGTGCTCGATTGCCGCCGCGCCGATGGCCGCCGGCGTGACGGGGTCCGCGCCGGCAGACGCGTGCCGGGACGCGTGTACGATTGCGGCCGCGCCCACCTCGCCCGGCGTCGACGGGATCGTGGGCTTATTCTTGATGTACGCGTCGGAGACCGCGTCGATCTCGTTCCAGTCCGCCTGCACGTTCAGTTCGCCCACGGCCTCGCCCACGCTCGCCGCGGCGGCAAGCGCCGCCTCCGCCGCGTCCGCCGCCGCGCGCGTCGCGGCGATTAACGGCGGGTACGTCGCGCTCGCGCGGATGCTGTCCGCGCTGATGAGCGACGTGATGCAGCGGAACGTAAACCGCCTGCTCGTAATCAGCGTTTCGCGCCCCGGCCCGCTGTACACCTGCACGTCGGCGGTCACCTCGCCCGCGCCGAAGCTGTCGGCGTACAGCAGCACGTCGACCGTCCCCGGGTCCTCGCCGAGCGAAACGCCGCTCGTCAGGTCCTGCATCGCAAACCCCTTGCTTGACGCGAACACGACGCAGACGTCGCAGCCCGTTAAATCCATGGCCGCGCCGTCGTTTTGGAGAAGGATGTGAAGCACGTTCCCCGTGTCGCACTCCACCACTTCGAACGGATGAAACGCGAGCGCGCGCTTCATGTCCAGCGTGATCGCAAACTCTTTCGTCAGCATGCTTCCTCCCTTATCGTGCGGTTACCCACGTTCAGCATACCGGTATATCGGAGCGCTTTCCCGCGAAGGTTTTCGTTATTTTAAGATAAAAAAAAGCGCCCGTTTTGGGGCGCTGTCGCTATTTATTCCGAATATCGGTTTTTGCTCCGTACGCTGGCGGGCTTAAAGGTCGTACCGGAAGATACGCTCGCGCCTTAGGCCGTCGCGATAGGCGCGCGTGTACGGCGGCACGGTCACGACGCCCATAAACTCGCCGCCGAGACGCTCGAGCGTGCGCCGGCTCGGGACGTTGTCCTCGTGGCAGCTGATGTACACATGCGGCATGTTATGCCGCGCGGCCTGCAAAAACAGCAGCCGGCAGGCCTTCTCGGCGTAGCGGTTCCCGCGGTAATCGGGATAGACCTCGTAGCCGATGTTGCCGCCGTAATACGTGCCGAGGCAGTACCCGAGCCGCAGGTCGCAGCAGCCCGCGTCCGCGCCGTCCGACCGCCGGCGGATGCTGAACCGGTAGCCCGGAACAAAGCCTGTCCGCTCGTCACGCTCCACGCGCGCGGTCAGTACAAGCTCGATCTCGTCGGAGCAAAGGCCGTCCGTGGGCAGTAACTCCGTCGCGATTGGCGGATCGTATCGTCTCTCCCAGTCCTTTGCCACATCCACCCAGCCGCGTGCGCCGGAATAGCGGTACAGCTCGTCCGGCGCAAACTCGATCGCGCTGTTCGCGCTGCCGGCCGCCGGGAACACGGTGTAGAACCGCTGAAGCGACGCGTCGAGATACACCGGGATCGAACCGTCGATGCCGAACGGGCATACGCCGCCGACCGCGTGACCGGTCAGCCGCTCGACCTCGTCGGACGGCAGCATGCGCGCCTTTATGCCGAAGCGCTCGCGAAACCTATGGTTGTCGACGCGCGCGTCGCCCGCAAACAGGATCAGCATGCAGCCGCCGTCAGCCGCGAACGATAGCGTCTTGGCGATGCGCCTGCCCTCCGTGTGCAGCGCCTCGGCGGCCAGCTCGACGGTCGCCGACGAAACGGGAAACTCCAATATCCGCCCCTCCATGCCGAGCGCGGCAAAGTGCTTTCGCACGTTCTCGATGCTCATGCGCGCGCGCCCGCCTTATTCCTCAGCAGTTCATAGAGCGTAAAATACTTGCGGCCGCAGCGGGCTGCCGGGAACTTGATCTCGTAGTGCTTGCCGACCGCGTCGGTGAACGCGATCTTCGCCTTGCCGAACAGTCCCATGCCGGTAATCTCGCTCAATAAAAACGCCGCGCGGCCGATCCGCAGCTCGCGCCTCGACATCGTCATGCGGCCGCACGCGACCTGCTCGAACGAGTGGTTCCCGCCGACAAAATGCAGCTCCACGTCCTCGTCCGCGTAGGCGGTCTCGTCGCCGAGCGACTCGGCGAACGCGCGCACGCGCTCGTTCTGCCAGGCGTCCCAGTCGCGCACGGTTTGAAACGGCACGGTCTTGCCGGTAAAGAAACCCTGCTCGTCGAACGCGACCGTAAAGCCGCAGTTTGTGCAAGTAAATTCGTCGCCTCGGCTCTTCATCGTGTTCAGCTTCTTGCAGACCGGGCAGGCGTACAGCGCGGTTTCGAGGTACTCCGCTTTGTCCTTGCCGCAGTACGCGATGTGCAGCCGCTCCTGCGTCGTAAACGCGTCCTCGTAGATGTCCCGCGCGATCGCCTCGTTCACCTCGTCCGCGC
>CAZKGE010000172.1:0-4649 GCA_964552065.1 uncultured Oscillospiraceae bacterium
TCTCGCTCAAGACCGTCGCGACGAACGACGTGCACTACGTCTCCGCGGACGACGCCGAGGCGCAGGACGTGCTGCTCTGCATCCAGACGCAGCGGTACGTGACCGACACAAACCGCATGCGCATGCAGTCCGATCAGTTCTTTTTAAAATCCCGCGAGGAGATGGCCCGCGCGTTCCCGGACGATTTGGACGCGCTGGACAACACCGCCGAGATCGCGGAGAAATGCGGCCTCGACTTCGAGTTCGGCGTGCGGCGGCTCCCGGCGTTTGCCGCGCCCGGCGGCATGGACAACGCCGCGTTTCTGCGAACGCTCTGCGAGGAAGGCATGCAGAAAAAGCTGCCCAACGCAGACGAAACGGCTCGCGAGCGGCTTAGCTACGAGCTGTCCGTCATCGAGGGCATGGGCTTTGTCGATTACTTTCTGATCGTGTGGGACTTCATCCACTTCGCCAAGACGCGCGGCATCATGGTCGGCCCCGGCCGCGGCAGCGGCGCGGGGTCGCTGGCGGCCTACTGCCTCGACATCACGGACATCGACCCAATAAAATACGGCCTGCTGTTCGAGCGCTTCCTCAACCCGGAGCGCATCAGCATGCCGGACTTCGACATCGACTTCTGCTACGAGCGGCGGCAGGAGGTCATCGACTACGTCGCGGGAAAATACGGCGAGGGGCACGTCGCGCAGATCATCACGTTCGGCACGATGGCCGCGCGCGCGGTGATCCGGGACGTCGGCCGCGTGCTGCAGGTGCCGTACGCCGACGTGGACAGGCTCGCCAAGCTCGTGCCGCACGAGCTGAACATCTCGCTCGAGCGCGCGATGGCGATCAACCCCGAGCTCTCGGCGCTGTACCGCTCCGACCCGACGATCAAGAAGATCATAGACCTCTCGGTCAAGCTCGAGGGGCTGCCGCGCCACAGCTCGACGCACGCCGCGGGCGTGGTGATCTCCGGCGTGCCGATCACGGACGTCGTGCCGCTGCAGGTAAACGACGAGATCGTGACCACGCAGTTCCCGATGAACACACTCGAGGAGCTGGGCCTGCTCAAGATGGATTTTCTGGGCCTGCGCACGCTCACCGTGATCCGCGACGCGCTGGACTTCCTCGAAAAAGGCGGAAAAACGCTGCCGCCGGGCGCGCTGACCGAGTTTGACGACCCCGCGGTCTACCGCATGATCGCGGTCGGCGACACGGACGGCCTGTTTCAACTCGAATCCGGCGGCATGCGGCAGTTTTTGCTGCAGCTAAAGCCCGACTGCTTCGAGGATTTGATCGCGGGCATCTCGCTCTTCCGGCCCGGCCCCATGGAGCAGATCCCCAGGTACGTGCGCGGCAAGCACGATAAATCCAGCGTGCAGTACGCGCATCCGCTGCTGCGCCCCATCCTCGAGAACACCTACGGCTGCATGGTCTACCAGGAGCAGGTGATGGAGATCGTAAGGAGCCTTGCCGGCTACTCCTACGGCCGCAGCGACCTCGTGCGCCGCGCGATGAGCAAGAAAAAGCACGACGTGATGGCGCGCGAGCGCGAGTTCTTCATACACGGCACGGAGGGCGTGCCCGGCGCTATTCAGAACGGCGTACCGGAGAAGGTTGCGGACCGGATATTCGACGAGATGATGGACTTTGCGTCGTACGCGTTCAACAAGAGCCACGCCGCGGCCTACGCGGTGCTGGCCTACCGCACGGGCTACCTCAAGAAATACTACCCCGTGGAGTTTCTGACCGCGCTCATCAACAGCTACATGGGCGCGACCGACAAGGTCGCGGAGTACGTCTACACGGCGCGCCGGATGGGCATCCCCGTGCTGCCGCCGGACGTGAACAAGAGCGCCGCGAAGTTCTCAGTCGAGGGCGGCAGCATCCGTTTCGGCCTCGCCGCGGTCAAGAACGTCGGCGCGGGCGCGATGGAGGAGATGGTGCGCGAGCGCGGGCAGCACGGGCCGTTTGCCGATTTCTTCGATTTTTGCGAGCGCACGCCGTCGCTCAACAAGCGCATGCTCGAGGGGTTGATCGCCGCGGGCTGCTTTGACGGCATGGGCAATAAGCGCGCGCAGCTTCTGGCCGTGTCCGAGGCCGCGCTCGAGAGCGCGGCGGGAACGCGCAAGACCCGCGAATCCGGCCAGCTCTCGCTGTTTGACTGCGCGGCCGGCGCCACCGCGCCCAGGATGTTTTCGATTCCGCTGCCCGACATTCCGGAGTGGCGCAGCGCGACGCTTTTGGCCAAGGAGCGCGAGTCGACCGGCCTCTACCTCTCCGGCCACCCGCTCGACAACTACGCCGACGCGCTCGGGAAGATGCCCAACACGATTCAGGAGCTGACCGAGGCGGACGGTACGAGCGGCCTTGCCGACAATTCCGCGGTCGTGGTCGGCGGCATGCTCACGCAGTGCCGGCAAAAGCCCACCAAGTCCGGCAACGGCCTGATGGGCTACGCGATCCTCGAGGGCGTGACCGGCAGCGTCGAGGTCGTGCTGTTCCCGCGGACGTTGCAGCAGTACGCGTCGCTGTTTCTCGACGATACGCCCGTGCGCGTGCGCGGCAAGCTGAACATCCGCGACGAGCGCGGGAACTCCCTGCTCGCCGACGAGCTTACCGCCCTCGCCGCGCCGCAGACCAAGGTCTTTCTGCGCTTTGCCGCGCTGACGGACGACGAGATCAAAAAAGCGAGCGCGTTTTTGAAGCGATTCCCCGGCCCCGCCCCCGTCGTGCTGTTCGACTCGAAAAAGCGGCTCGCCAAGGGCGTGCCGGACAATCTGTACGTAACGGTCTCCGACGCGTTCCTCGAGGGCGCGGCGGAAACGTTCGGGAAGGAAAACGTCATCATACAATGAAGCCCAATTTACCCGTCAAAAAGAACGACGACCTCACGCTTTCGATCGATTCCCTGTCCCTCGAGGGGCAGGGCGTGGCTAAGCGGGACGGCTTCGTCGTGTTCGTGCCCGGCGCGCTGCCCGGCGAGACCGTAAACGCGCACGTGATCAAGGTCACGTCCGGCTACGCCGTGGCAAAGCTCCTGTCCGTCGAGACCCCCTCCCCCGCACGCGTCGAGCCGGCCTGTCCGGCGTTTGATACGTGCGGCGGCTGCGCGCTGCAGCATCTTGACTACCAAGAGCAGCTTTTGGTCAAGCAGCGTGCGGTGTCCGACGCGCTTGAGCGGCTCGGCGGCTTCGATCAGGTACCGCTGCGGCCGATCATCGGCATGCAGCGCCCGTACCGGTACCGCAACAAGGGCAGCTTCCCGTTTGCAAATGTTGGCGGCGCGGTCCGCTTCGGCTTTTTCGCGCCGCGCTCGCACCGGCTCGTGCCCGTGCTCGACTGCCCGATTCAGGACGAGCGCATCGTGTCCGTGATGCGGCGCGTGCAGGAATGGGCAAACACCTACGGCATCCCCGCCTACGACGAAACGTCACACACAGGCCTGCTTCGCCACTGCATGGCGCGCGTGACCACGAACGGCCAGCTTATGGCCGTGCTCGTGACCGCGTCCGAGCGCGTCCGGCATCTCGACGAACTGATCGAACTGCTGCCCGACGCCGACAGCCTGTATCTCAACGTCAATCCGGAAGACACGAACGTGATATTCGGTGAGAAGTTCATATTGCTCGCAGGCTCTGCCACGATCGAGGAGACCGTCGCGGAACTGCGCTTTTCGGTCAGCCCGCAGTCGTTTTTGCAGGTGAACGCCGTTCAGACCGCGGCGCTCTACGGCGCGGCCAGGCAAATGCTGGACGCAAAGCCGGACGAGACCGTCGTCGACGCGTACTGCGGCATCGGCACGATCTCGCTTTTGATCGCGCGCTCGGCCGGCCGCGTCGTCGGGCTCGAGAGCGTGCCCGAGGCGGTCGAGGACGCGCGGCGAAACGCCGCGCTGAACGGCGTTAAAAACGCATCGTTTGTTTGCGGGGACGCCGCCGAAACGCTCGCGCGCGTGCTGAAAACGGAGCGCGTCGACGCCGTCGTCGCCGACCCGCCGCGCAAGGGCATGGCCGAAGCCGTGCTCAAGCTTCTTGCCGAAAGCGGCGTTTCGCGCGTCGTGTACGTCTCCTGCAACCCCGCCACGCTCGCGCGCGACTGCCGGTACCTTGCCGAACCCGGCGGCTTTACGCTTTCGGCCGTACAGAGCGTCGACATGTTCCCGCATGCGGGGCACGTGGAGAGCGTGGTGCTGATGGCAAGGGGAGCGGAGTGAGGGGGTAAAAAGCCCAGCAAATAAGCCGTTTTCGGGTTTTTAGGGTCGAAGACCGGAGCTTGAAAACCGTGATTTTATCACTCCATGGGAACATATCTAATAGACCAGTTTTGACCCGTACAGAGCGATTTGAATGTCGGCCATTTGGTACAGAGCAGATTAGATGTCAGGTGCTCGTGAGTGGTCGATTTAGATGCCTTTCGAATTTTCAGAGGTTGACAGAGCAGATTGGATGGAATAATTTTTGAACTGGAACAGCAAGGGAAGTGGCAATGGATACAACAGTTATAGATTGGCTGCTGGAAGATAACTCTTGGTTAAAATTTGCGGTAGAAACCCAGTTGTTGCAGGAAGAAGTTAAGCCGTTATTAGCAACTACTGATTCTAAAATTCAAATAGTAATTAACCGTCTTAAGGATTCAAGTGTGGGAATAGGAAATGATTTTCTGAAATT
>CAZKGE010000173.1:0-4598 GCA_964552065.1 uncultured Oscillospiraceae bacterium
CGAGTATCTTCTGGATCTCCTCCTCGGAGGCATCCCAAAGCTTCTTCTTCAGCCTACCTACCTTGCTGTCCTCAAAGAAGATGTTCGGGTAGTCGGTCGTCAGATAATTCTTGTACGCCATAGTTACCCCCTTACGCTCAGTCCATCACGCAGGTGATCTTCATATTCGTGCGGTCCGTCTGCAAAGCTATGATGTTCTCCGGCACCTCGTCGAGCTTGATCTTCTTTGTGATCATGGGCAGCATATTCATGCCGGAGGCCATGCTGGAGATCACGCGCGGGAACGTGCCGTCTCCCGAGTGGCCCTGCGCGCCGACGATCTGCGCGCGGCGGACCTGGAGCACCTCGCCGGTGACGGGCATCTTGGCCTCCGCGCGGGCGACGACCACGACGGTGGCGTTGAGCGTGCGGCCTTCCCAGATCGCCTGCTCGATGCCGGGATACACCACGGTCGGCAGGCCGGTCGCCTCGAGATAGAGGCTCGCACCCATGCCGTCGGTAAGGCGCAGGACTTCGTCGGCAAAGTCAACCTTCGTGGGGTCGATCACGTAGTCCGCGCCCATCTTCCTGGCAAGCTCCGCGCGCTCCGGCTGGGGCTCGGACACGATGACGATCGCGCCGCCCATGCGCTTGAGCTCCGCGCACGCCGCCAGGCCCACCGGGCCCGTGCCGCAGATGACCACGTTGTCGCCCGGGCGGATGCCGCCGCCGCGCGCGATCACCGCGTTGTAGCCCACGGAGCAGGGTTCCACGAGCGAGCCGGCGAGGAAGATGTCTTTCTCGTCCGTATAGATGCGGCGCAGCGGCTCGAGGCTCCACAGGCAGCGATCCGGCAGCACGATATACTCGCAGAACGCGCCGTTGACGTTGAAGCCAATCTCGTCGAGACGCTCGCAGTGGTTGGGGTAGCCGTCCGCGCAGGGCTTGCAGGAGCCGCACCAGAGCATCTCCTCGGCGCAGACCAGTTCGCCGCCGATGAACGCCTTATTGGTGACCTTATCCTTTGCGCCGGGTCCGCACTTTACGACCACGCCGGAAAGCTCATGACCGAGTATGCAGGGGAAGCCCGTCAGACCCGGATAGAAGATGTAGCCGTCGTCCTTCTTCTGCGCCATGTGCACGTCGCTGCCGCAGATGCCGCAGGCCTTGACCTTGATGAGCACCTGCCCCGGGCCGGGCTCGGGCACGTCGTATTCGTCGATCGTGAGGTACGGGTCCTTCCATACCTGGGAGCCAAGATACGTCTGCACCTTGTCGATGTCCTTCGCGCCGAGCTTGAAGCCGGGCTTGGGCGCCCAGGTCGCGTGCAGCGTTACGCCCCTCATTTTCTTAGCCATACCGTTTACCCTCTCTCGCTTTGATTTTGTTTTATATTCGCCCCGAAGGGAAATGCCCCGTTAGGATTGCGCCGGTTCTTTGCCCGTGACCAGTTCCACGTGCCTGCCGATGTGGCGGTACAGCGCGTCCGCGTACGCCCCGCGCTCACGCCGCCAGAGCGCGTACAGCCGCGATTTGAGCGATTCGTTCGCAAGCAGAAAACCGTAGGTGATGTGGATGAGCTGCCGCGCGTCCTCGTTCTCGAACAGCGCCGGCAGCGCGGCGTCGGCGAGCTCGAAGAGCGGCGGGACGTTTTTCAGGTTCGTCGTGACGTGGTAGTACGCGCGCGCTTTGTCGAACGAGGAGAGCGCGAGCGCGTGCGCCTCACGGTAGAGCGTAGGGTCCTTCTGCGCGACCACGCGCATGGCCTCGAGCCAGCTCGTGCCCGCCGTCTTGAGGTGAAACCGGCCGCGCGTGTATTGGCCGATTGCCGGAAACACGGAGAACTTGTCCGACCCCGAGTGGATGGAGAGCTTATAGCCGAATTCGCGCGCGATTTCACAATGCGCAATCAGTTCCTTTTCAAACTGCGCGATATCCCCGCGGTAGTCCACGCCCTTCTGAAACTCGCCCGTAAACCGCGGCGCGAGCGTGGCAAGACGCACATCGTGCGCGTACAGCTCGTTTGCCACAAAGTAATGCTGCTCGGGCGTGGTTGGCGTCGAGGTTTCGTCTATGGAGAGCTCCAGGTCCGCGCCGCAGCCCGCGCCCGCGAAGAATTCGCCGTAAATGGACGCCGCAAACTCGATCGCGCGGCCGTAGACGAACGCCGCGTAAGCTAGCGTATCGTCGGAAAAGAACAGCTCGCTCCCGCCGACACGCAGCGTTTCCGGGTAGCGCAGCCGCAGCGCGTTCCAAGCTTCGCGGTCGATTTGCGCGCCTTCGCCCTGCGACGTTTTCCCCGTGCGGATATGCTCCGAGCAGTCCAGCGTGATCATCGTGCAGCCCGCCCCGAGCGCGCCGCGAATCTCGGCTTCCGTCTTAAGGTGGTCGCCGTCCGCACCGAAACCACGCAGATAGCCCGCGCGGAACGCCGCGAACGTCGCAGCATCGATCACGTCCGCATACGTGCGCTTGGTCAGGTTCAGTTCGCGCATCGACTGCTGGGCCAGCACGGGCGTCGCACCACAGCCGGAGAATACGCGAAGGTGCCCTTCGCCCGCGATGCCGAGCCGGTCGCCGAGGCCGAACGTCGCGTCGCGGTCGAGCACGCGCACCGGCGCGGTGTCCGGAAAGAGCACGCGCAACGCGTCCGCGTTTTCGTGCGACAGCGGCGCGATCACGCAGCCGTCCGCGGCGCACATTCCGGACAGTCCGAACGCGTGCGGATACGCGACGAGCACGTCCGTTTCGCTCGCGTCCGCAAGGCAGACCATGCCGTCCCCGACGCGGCGCACGCTTTGCGCGTACACATGAAACTGCTCGGGATCGGGCGATCCCCCGGCACAATAGGCCGCCGCGAACGCGGCAAATTCCTGCATGGCGCTCCCCTCTTTCCGATGTGTCATTTGTTCGGCGGCGCAAACGTTTCCGAAAACGGGTGTTTGATGCCCCGACCGCGCGACCATGGCGTACGCCTGTCACGCGCGCAAGGCTGCGATGATCCGCCGGTGCGGCGAACGCGGCCCTGACCGTGACCGCACACGCATCACCTGCACGAAACTGTGACAGTCCACCGGTGCGGCGAGCGCGGCCCTGACCGTGACCGCACGCCCGACTTGCGCGCAAAGCTGCAACGCTCCAATGCGGCGAGCCAATTCTGAAGCCGCTGTGCGCCCCACGCGCGAAGCTGCCGAAAGTTTGATCTCCGTCCCGCACGGCTGCTGCCGAATAGGTTACTCCGCGCGGTAGCGCGCGCCGGCGCCCGCGGTGAGCGAGTCGTACGCCTTCTTCACCCTTGCCCAGTTTTTGTCCCGATCGAGCGCGATGCCGCGCCCCACGCCGGACACGATCATTCCGACGCCCTTTTGCCGCATCGCTTCCTCCAGCTCGCACAGCAGTCCGGGCGCGCTGCCCGGCGGCGTCGAGCGGCCGTCGAATATGATGTGTACGTAGACCTCGTCCTGCCCGAGCCGCTTGCAAAGGTCGAGCAGTGCGAGCGGATAGTCAATGGAACCGTGCGAGGATTTTTTGGTCAAAAGCGCAAGCAGGTGCACGGCTTTCCCGCGCGCCTTTGCCTCCTCGACCGCCTCCACAAACACGGAGTTCTCGGCAAACGAGCCGTCCCGCATCGCGCTCTCGAGCCGCACGTCGTCCTGCGGCACGACGCGGCCCGCGCCGATGTTCAGGTGCCCCGCCTCGGAGTTACCCGCCTTGCCGGGTTCCAGTCCGACCGCCTCGCCGGAGGCGCGCAGGTAGCGCGTTTCGTTCGCTTGGAGGAGTTCGTCCCAATACGGCGTTTCGGCAAGATGGATAGGGTTCGTTTCGTCCTCCGCCCCCATGCCCCAGCCGTCGAGGATGATGAGCAGCGCCTTGCCCGTTTCCTCCCGAACAAACAGCGGCTTCCCGACCATGTCCGCAGGCTGCGTCATGCCGAACGCCGCAAGCACGGTCGGCGCGACGTCGCACAGGCTTCCGTCCGCGCGGTCTGAGTCGAACGGCTTGTTTTGCACGGGCACGGCCTGCCCCGCGGGTGGGACCATGACGAACGCGACCAGGTTCTCCGTGTGCGCCACGTCCGGCTTGCCGTCGGAAGTGCGCATGCGCTCAAGGTTGCCGTGATCGGCGGTGATAAACGTCGTGTATCCCGCAGCTTTTGCCGCGGTCACAACCTTGCGAAGCTGCGTGTCCACGATGCGCGCCGTCTCGATCTTGGCCTGGTCGTTTGCGGTGTGGCCGATCACGTCGCCGTTGGCGAAGTTCGTCACGATCAGGTCGTAGCCCTTGTCGATGCCGGCGCAGACGCGCTCCGCCACCTCGACGAGACTCAGCGCGGGTACGCTGTCGAACGGCACGCCCTTGGGCGAGGGCACGCAGAAGTCGTCCTCGGCCGCAAACGGCTGGCCGTTGCCGCCGTTTAGAAAGCACGTGACGTGCGCGTACTTCTCGCTCTCCGATACGTGCAGCTGCGTTTTTCCCGCGGCCGCGACCGTCTCGGCCAGCGTGCCGGACACGCGGCTCGGCGCAAAAGCAACGGGCAGGTACGTATACTTCTCGCTGTACATCGTCAGGATCACAAACGTCAGCGGGTCGAGCTTCTCCCGTTCAAATCCGGTGAACGC
>CAZKGE010000174.1:0-4596 GCA_964552065.1 uncultured Oscillospiraceae bacterium
CCCGCGATCGTCAGCGGGATGCGCTCGCCCGCCTCGTCGATGCGCAGCACGATGAACTGGCCGGGCAGCGCTTTTTTCGCGACGAACGGCGCGTAGACCTCCATCAGCGTGACCGTTTCGTGCAGCGCGCGCTTCTTTAAGATGGGAAACATCGGGACAAATCGTCTCCTTTCCGAATATATATACAGACTCGGCGCGGCGGGCGCTTTGTGCGGCGCTCCGCAGCGCAAAACATGCGGAAAAAGGCTTGGGCGGCGCTTAAAATGACGGTCCGCCGATTGACCATAGTATAAAGAAAAAAGCGGCTCTTGACAAATAAAAAAACGGAATGGATAATGGGGATAGATTACTAAAATACTAAATTACTAAATGCCGCGCCGCAGGGCGCGGGGGCCCGCAAAGCGGGCGGAAAAGGAGAGGACGGAGCATGGACATTCCGACGACGCTGAAGCATAAGCCGGTGATCGCGGTCGAGAACTACAAGAACGTGGACGGGCGCAAGGCGTACACATCGGACGCGGAGGCGCTGTCGATCGGGCTGGCGCAGTGGAACGACCGCGGCCGCGTCGACGCTTCCGCCAAGGTCTGGCGGTACACGGGCGAGAAGTGGTCGCGGCAGAGTGAGGAGCTGCCGCTGCACCGCGCGCTCGACCTCGCGATCCTGATCGTGCGCGCGCGGCGGTTCCTGATGGAGGAGTCGTACCGCTATAAGGCCGGGTACGACGAAGCGCAGCCCGTCATCGAGCGCGTCGGCCTGCAGGGCGACGCCATGACCGTCGCCGTCTGCACGAAGAACGAGAACGTTTCCGAGGACATCGCGCTTCTAACCGGCGCGCTGCGCGCCGAGGACGAACTGCTCGGCGAGCGGCTCAGGGTGCTGAAGCACGCGCTCGAGGAGGCGGGGTTCTAAAGGGGGACGGGGAACGAAGGACGATGCAGGGGCTCCGCCCCTGCACCCTGCCAAAGGAGGAAACCCCCTTTGGCAGGGGTTGCGGGGACGGCGTCCCCGCACGATCTCGGCGGCTGCAAAGCAGCGCCTCCGCCCCTCCTTTTTCCACCCAAAATCTTCACGTTCATGCCCCTTCTACGCCCTACTTTTCGTTGCATTTGCCCGCGCGATATGCTATGATACATCGATGCTGGCGTATTATGCCGATGCGACTGAACGTAGTTGGAGGAACAGAATGGCAACCGTTGAGAAACTGGAGAAAAACCGCGCGAAACTGACCGTGACCGTATCGCCCGAGGCGTTCGAGGAAGGCCTTCGGAAGGCCTATATGAAAACGGCGAAGCATTACAACGTTCCGGGTTTCCGCAAGGGAAAGGCGCCCCGGAAGGTGATTGAGAATATGTACGGCGACAGTATCTTCTTTGACGACGCGGTCGAGATCGTCTGGGGCGACGCGTACGACGCGGCGGTCGAGGAGCACAAGCTGGTCGCGGTCGACAAGCCCGAAAACCTGAATGTCGAGAAGGTCAGCCGCGAGGAGGGGCTGCTGTTCACCGCGGAGGTGCAGCTTCGCCCCGAGGTGACGCTCGGCCGGTACAAGGGTATAGAAGTTCCGGAGCCAACGTATACTGTTGAGGATCGCGACGTCGACGCCGAGATCGAGAAGGAGCGCGAGAAAAGCGCGCGCTTTGTGGACGTGGACCGCGCCGTGGAGAACGGGGACCGCGTGACGCTCGACTACTCCGGCAGCGTCGACGGCGAGAAGTTTAACGGCGGCACGGCCGAGGACCAGGTGCTCGTAATCGGCTCCGGCACGTTCATTCCGGGCTTTGAGGAGCAGATGGCCGGCATGGCGGTCGGCGAGGAGCGCGACCTGACCGTCAGGTTCCCCGATGACTACCATGAAAAATCGCTCGCCGGCAAGGACGCGGTGTTTCACGTAACCGCAAAGCAGGTGCAGATCAAGGAACTGCCCGCGCTTGACGACGAGTTCGCCAAGGATATTTCGGAGTTTGACACGCTCGACGCGCTGCGCGCGGATAAGCGCGCCAAGCTCGAGGAAACGGCCGGGCAGAGCAAAAAGAGCGCGATCGAGGGCCGCGCGCTGAAGATCGTTTCCGACAACGCGGACGTGGAGGTCCCCGAGGTCATGATTGACCGGCAGGTCAACGCCATGCTGCGCGACGTGTCGTACCGGCTTTCGATGAACGGCATCTCGCTCGAGGACTATTGCAAGTACACGGGCGAGACGATCGACCAGGTCAAGGCCTCCTACCGCGACGAGGCAAAAGCGCGCGTGCGCACGCAGCTCGTGATCGGGGCCGTCGCCGAGAAGGAAGCGCTTGCGTGCTCCGACGAGGAGCTGGAAAAGAATATCGGCGAGTACGCCGAGCAATCAGGGGCTTCCGTGGAGGAGTTCAAAAAGAGGCTGTCCGCGGACGACCTTGAGTATTTGCGCGACCGCGTCGTTGCGGAGAAGGCCGTCGAGCTGATCGTGTCGAACGCGGTGCTGACCGCGCCCGAGCAGCCGGAGAAGGAAAAGAAGGCCGCAAAGAAAGCCGCCAAGAAGGAAAAGGACGCCGAGTGAGCGCGTTTGATCAAACGCCCAACGGAACGAACCTTAACAGGAGGACGCAAATGAACCTGATACCGATGGTCGTGGAACAGACCAACCGCGGCGAACGGTCCTACGACATCTATTCCCGCCTGCTGAAGGACCGGATCATATTCCTGGGCGGCGAGGTGGACGACGACACGGCGAATATCATCGTGGCGCAGATGCTGTTCCTCGAGGGGGACGACCCCGACAAGGACATCAACCTGTATATCAATAGCCCCGGCGGCTCCGTGTCAGCGGGACTGGCGATCTACGACACGATGCAGTACATCAAATGCGAGGTGTCCACGATCTGCATCGGCATGGCCGCGTCGATGGGCGCGTTCCTGCTCGCCGCGGGCGCGAAGGGGAAGCGCAAGGCGCTGCCGAACGTGGAGATCATGATCCACCAGCCGAGCGGCGGCATGCAGGGGCAGGCGACGGACATCTCGATCCACGCCGAGCAGATCCTGCGTCTAAAGAAGCGGCTCAACGAGATCCTCGCCGCGCGCACCGGCCAGCCGATCGACCAGGTTACAGCCGACACCGAGCGCGATAATTTCATGACCGCCGAACAGGCGCGGGCATATGGTATTGTAGACGAAGTATTCCCCGCAAGGAGATAAGATATGGCAAAATCCGACGATAAATCCAATATCCGCTGCACATTCTGCGGCAAGACGCAGGACGAGGTGCACCGCATCATCGCGGGCCCGGGCGCGTACATCTGCAACGAGTGCGTGGAGCTGTGCCGCGAGATCATCGAGGAGGACTTCGAGGCGGAGCCGCTCAACCTCAAGGACGTCCCGAAGCCCCAGGAGATATTGGACACTTTAAATCAATATGTCATCGGCCAGCGCGGCGCCAAGAAGGCGCTCGCCGTGGCTGTGGACAAGCATTATAATCGCAGCAGCGCGGGCAAGAACGCGGACGATGTTGATCGGCAGAAGAGCAACATCGTCAGGCGCGGGCCCGCTGTCTGCGGCAAGACGATGCTCGCGCAGACGCTGGCCAAGATATTGAACGTGCCGTTCGCCGTCGCGGACGCCACGAGCCTGACCGAGGCCGGCTACGTCGGCGAGGACGTCGAGAACATCCTGCTCAAGCTCATCCAGGCCGCCGATTACGATGTGGAGAAGGCCGAGCGCGGCATCATCTACATCGACGAGATCGACAAGATCGCCAGGAAAAGCGAGAACGTGTCCATCACGCGCGACGTGTCCGGCGAGGGCGTGCAGCAGGCGCTGCTCAAGATCCTCGAGGGCACCGTCGCCTCCGTGCCGCCGCAGGGCGGACGCAAGCACCCGCACCAGGAGTTTATCCAGATCGACACGACGAACATCCTGTTCATCTGCGGCGGCGCGTTCGTCGGCGTCGACAAGATCATTGAAAAGCGCGTCGGCCAGAAGCTGATGGGCTTCGGCGCGGACGTGCAGTCCAACGTCGGCAAGGACGTCGGCGAGGTGCTCAAGAGCATCCTGCCCGAGGACCTGCTCAAGTTCGGGCTCATTCCGGAGTTTGTCGGCCGCATGCCAGTCATCGTCACGCTCGAGAACCTCGACGAGGACGCGCTTGTCGCCATCCTCACCGAGCCCAAGAACGCGCTGATCAGGCAGTACCAGAAGCTGTTCGAGATGGACGGCGTCGAGCTGACCTTCGACGACGGGGCCGTGCGCGCCGTCGCCAAGAAAGCGATCGAGCGCAAGACCGGCGCGCGCGGACTGCGCGCCATCCTCGAGGACGTCATGCTCGACATCATGTTCGACATCCCCTCCCGCGAGGGCATCCAGTCCTGCCGCGTCACCGCGGACACGATCAACAAGGTCACGCCCCCCGTCCTGATCGAGGGAGCGGTCGCGGTCGGCGCGGAAAAAAAGATCGCAAAGCCCGCGAAGAAGTCGATCAAGTCCGCATAGGCGCGCAAAACAGAACAGAACGGGTATGCAGCGGCCCGGACCGAAAGGTCCGGGCCGCTTTGCGTGGGGGAGGGTACGGGGGTACGTTGAGGGCTCTGCCCTCAAACACCCGCCAAAGGGCCGAGGGCCCTTTG
>CAZKGE010000175.1:0-1502 GCA_964552065.1 uncultured Oscillospiraceae bacterium
GAAGCGAAGCGTAGGCCCAGTGAGCAAGGGAGCACAGGCCCAAAAGGGCGTGTGCAACCATTGCGAACTGTGGGGAGCCCTCAACCGTTCTCATTCCGCTCTTCACGCTTCGGTCTCAAGCTCCGTCGCCTCCAGCGCTTCCGCTTCCGGCGCGTCCACAACCGCTTCCGCCGTCGCCTCTGCCGCGGTCCCTTCGGCCTTCCGCGGCCAGACGGACAGGAGCATCGCGGCAAATACGAGCAAGCAGCCGGCCGCCTCGCGCGCCGACAGCCGCTCGCCGAGCACGACCCAGCCCGCAAAAAGTGCGAACACGGACTCGAGGCACATCATCAGCGACGCCTTGGCGGGCTCGACATACCGCTGTGCGATGATCTGGATCGTATACGCGACGCCGCCGGACAGCACCGCGGAATACAAAATCGGGCCCGCGGCGGCGAGGATGCCCGCCACTTTGGGCTGCTCGAACGCGAACATGGCCGGCAGGCCGAGCGCGGCGCAGACGGCGAACTGCATGCAGCACAGCATGACCGGGTCCGTGTCCTTCGACACCGCGTCGACGATCAGGATATGGCCGGAGAAAAAGACCGCGCACAGCAGCACGAAGAAATCCCCGCGGCTTACCGCAAGCGATTCGGTCACGGACAGCAGGTACGTGCCCGCGGTCGCGATCAGCACGCACAGCCAGATAACCGGCGGCACGCGTTTTTTCATGAAGAAGCGCAGCACCGGCACGATGATGATATACAGCGACGTGATGAACCCCGCCTTGCCCGCGGTCGTCGACACCATGCCGATCTGCTGGCAAAGCGTCGAAAGAAACAGCGCGACGCCGCACGCAAGCCCCGCAAGCAGCTGCCTTTTCTTCGAGGCTGCTGCTGGCCTGCTGTAGCCGGTCCTGCGCAGCAACAGCATGCAGAAAAACAGCGCGGCCGCGGCGATGAGCGACCGCACCGCGATGAACGTGACGGGGCCGATGTAGCGCATGCCGGCGCTCTGCGCGACGAACGTCGTGCCCCAGATGAACGCGGCAAGCGTCATTAAAGCGCCCATAAAACGCGGTTGTTTATTTCCCATACAAAGAGCAAGTATATCCCGTTTCCAACCCCGTTGCAAGAGGTTGCCCGCGCGGGCGCGATCGGGTATAATGGACCTAACAATTATAGAGAGAACAGATAGGAATTGCCGCTATGGAACCAGCAAAAGTATACTTTACCGACATGCGGACGTCGTCCGGCATGAATCTGCAGCAGAAGCTCGAGCGGCTGATCCGCAGGGCCGGCATCGAGACCATCGACTTTGAAAAGAAATTCGCCGCGATCAAGATCCACTTCGGCGAGCCGGGCAACCTGTCGTTTCTGCGGCCGAACTTCGCCAAGACCGTCGCGGACACGGTCAAGCGCCTCGGCGGCATCCCGTTTTTGACGGACTGCAACACGCTGTACACAGGCCGGCGCAAAAACGCGATCGAGCACCTGTACGCCGCTGAGGAGAACGGCTTCAAC
>CAZKGE010000175.1:1512-4519 GCA_964552065.1 uncultured Oscillospiraceae bacterium
ACCTGCGGCTGCCAGATCATCATCGGCGACGGCATCCGCGGTACGGACGAAACGCTCGTACCGCTTTCGGGCACGAAGCTCGTCACCGAGGCCAAGATCGGCCGCGCCGTCATGGACGCGGACGTGTTCATCTCGCTGAGCCATTTCAAGGGTCATGAGCAGGCGGGCTTCGGCGGCGCGATCAAGAACATCGGCATGGGCTGCGCGTCGCGCGCGGGCAAGATGGAGCAGCACTGCGACGGCAAGCCGGAGGTCAACCTAAAAAGATGCCGCGGCTGCCGCGCCTGCGCGCGCCAGTGCGCGCACGATGCCATCTCGTTCGACGCGGACGGCAAGGCGAACATCGACCACAAAAAATGCGTCGGCTGCGGGCGCTGCATCGGCGCGTGCTGCTTCGACGCCATCCGCAACCGCAGCGGCACGCAGAACGCGCGCCTGGTGACGCGCATGGCGGAGTACACCTACGCCGTGCTGAAGGACCGGCCGCACTTCCACGTCAGCATCGTCATGCAGGTGTCGCCGTTCTGCGACTGCCACGCCGAGAACGACACGCCGATTATCCCGGACGTGGGCATGTTCGCGTCGTTCGACCCCGTGGCGCTCGACGTCGCCTGCGCGGACGCCTGCAACCGCCAGCCGGTGATTGGCGGCAGCTATCTCGACGAGCAGATCCGCGGCGGCCACGACCACCACGACCACTTTACGAGCACCTTCCCCACCACGGACTGGCGCTTCTGCATGGAGTACGCCGAAAAGCTGGGCGTCGGCACGCAGAGCTACGAGCTGATCACCGTGTGAGGGACGAAGCATTGAAAAGCGCCGCGCAAGCGGCGCTTTTTTTGCGCGGGGGGCGGGTGGTCGGCGGAGATAGGGATACGTGCAGGGGCTCCGCCCCTGCAACCTCGCCAAAGGGCCGAGTCCCTTTGGCGAGAGCTCGAGGGCAGAGCCCTCGAACGTCTTTCCTTCAGGCCTCCTAAAAAACGACGGCTGTGCAGGCCGACACCCTTTACTGCGCCCCGGCCTGCCTTTTCCGTTTCATCGGGTACGCAAACAGCTCGCCCTTGCCGTCGATAAACGCGCACAGTACGTCGGCGGGGCCGCCGCAGCCGAGCGTTTGCAGCTGCGCTAAAAGCCACTCCTCCATACGTCCACACTCGGCCAGGTTCTGCGATATCACGCTGCCGTCGATTACGACCGGCAGCAGCGTCTTTGTCTGTTCCGGATAGAGGCCGAAATCTTTGGGCGTCGCCGGCCGTGCCATTTCGCGCGGCAAAAAGCTCACCGTACCGTTTTCCTCGAGGATGGCTGTTTCAATGTTGCGCACGTCAAAATATCCGGACGAGCGGCACAGCGTCAGATAGTCGTTGATGTCGAGCCGCGCGCGGATCAAATTGTCGCGGTAGATCTCGCCGCCGTGCATCAGAATGATCGGCCGGCCGCTGATCAGCTTGCGCGCGGCCAGCGATTTTCGCGTCAGAATGTCGATGAGAAGCGCGAGCAGCGCGTAGACGGCCATCGCGACGAGCGGCTGCAGCGGCTCCTCGAGCTCCGTCGCCATTTCGGCCGCGATCGAGCCGATGCTGATGCCGATGATGTAATCGAACATCGACAGCTGCGAGATCTGCCGGTTGCCGAGGAGCTTCGCCAGCAAAAACAGCGCCGCGACGGAGCCGAGCGCCGTCAGTGCGACCGATAGAATCTTCAATCCCATGCGCATAGCATGCGCGGGGCGAAAATTGTTTATCCGGCATTGCCGCGGCCGTGGGCGGCGTGGTATGATAGGCCCAATACAAAATTGGGGGCGGTGCTATGACGATCCTTGAATGGCTTGATCACGACAAGGCGGTGCTGTTCCGCGACGGGGCGATGGGTTCGCTGCTGCTGGCAAACGGCCTTGTCCCCGGCCATTCGCCGGAGGAATGGAACGTGCTGTATCCGGAGCGGATCCGCGACATCCACGACGCGTACGCGCGCGCGGGCGCGAACCTGATCCTGTCCAACACGCTCGGCGGCAACCGCATGCGATTAAAGCACAGCAAATACGGCGTGCGCGAACTCGTCGCCGCGGGCGTCCGGCTTGCCAAGGCCGCGGCCAAGGCCGCGCCGCAGCCCTGCTCCGCGCTGCTCGACGTCGGCCCGCTCGGCTGCCTGCTCGAGCCGCTCGGCGATCTCGAGCCGGACGAGGCGGTCGAGCTCTTTTCCGAGGCCGTGACCGCGGGCGCCGACGCCGGCGCGGACGGCGTCTTGATCGAAACGATGGGCGACCTGGCCGAGGCCGAGGCTGCCGTGCGCGCCGCCAGGGCCTGCTGCGGCCTGCCCGTGATCGTCACGATGTCGTTCGACCAGCGCGGCCGGCTGTTTACGGGCGTTCCCGCCGCCGCCGCCGCCGAAGCGCTCGACGCGTTCGGCGTCGATGCGCTCGGCATGAACTGCGGCGTCGGCCCGGACGGCATGCTGCCGCTTTTGCCCGCGTTTATCGAGAACACAAAAAAGCCAGTCGCCGCCTGC
Source organism: uncultured Oscillospiraceae bacterium (assembly GCA_964552065.1). Lineage (GTDB taxonomy): Bacteria > Bacillota > Clostridia > Christensenellales > CAG-138 > CAZKGE01. Next base: position 4,021 of record CAZKGE010000175.1, read on the forward strand.
CCGAACGCGGGCCTGCCGCGCCTCGAGGGCGACCGCGCGGTCTACGACACGACGCCCGAAGCGTTCGCCGGGCAGATGGAGCGATTCTTCCGCGGCGGCGCAAGGCTGCTCGGCGGCTGCTGCGGCACGACCCCCGCGCACATCGAGGCCATGGTGCGGCGGATTCGGCCGCTGTTGTAGGGCGGAGATTGGCTGGTTATTGAAAAGAGTACGTTGAGGGCGCTGCCCCCACTCCCCCGCCAAAGGGGGAAACCCCCTTTGGAAACCCGATGGCTCTTCGATTTTTCCTGCGGGTTTCTAAGAACCGAAATTGAGCGCCACCTGTGCGAATGAAGCGATACGCAGGCTCAAGGATACGTTGAGGGCTCCCCACAGTTCGCAATGGTCGCACACGCCCTTTTGGGGCCTGTGTTCCCTTGCTCACTGGGCCTAATGCTTCGCTTCATCCGCCACTGGCGGCGCTCAGCTTCGGCCCTCTCAAACACCCGCCAAAGGGGGA
>CAZKGE010000176.1:0-4438 GCA_964552065.1 uncultured Oscillospiraceae bacterium
GAGCGCAACGAGGCCGCCATCCGTGAGCTGGAGGGGCTGCCGCTGACCAAGGGCTGGTACCGCGCGGATTTTCTGCCGCAGCCCCCCTCGCCCGTGCTCGAGATCGTCGAAAACGGCGTGCGCTACCTGGTCGACGTCGAGAACGGCCAGAAGACCGGCTTTTTCCTCGATCAAAAATACAACCGGCTGGCAGTGGCGAAAATCGCGCGCGGCCGCAGCGTGCTCGATTGCTTCACGCACACCGGCTCGTTCGCGCTCAACGCGCTGCTCGGGGGCGCCGCGCGCGTGACCGCCGTGGACGTGTCCGAGAGCGCCGTCGCGCTCGCCAGACAAAACGCCGCGCTCAACGGCATGGCGGAGCGCATGGAGTTTTGCTGCGCCGACGTGTTCGATCTTTTGCCGCAGCTTGCGGAAGGACGCGCGGACTACGACTTTGTCATCCTCGATCCGCCCGCGTTCACCAAGAGCCGCAAAACGGTCGGCGGCGCGGAACGCGGCTACAAGGAGATCAACTACCGCGCCATGAAGCTGCTTCCGCGCGGCGGGTACCTCGCCACGTGCTCGTGCTCGCATTTCCTCGACGACGACCTGTTTGTCCGCATGCTCCTCTCGGCCGCGCGCGACGCGAACGTCGGCCTCAAGCTCGTCGAGGCGCGACGGCAGTCGCCCGACCACCCGACGCTTATGAGCGTGCCGGAGACGGATTACCTCAAGTTCTATCTGTTTCAGATTGTGTAGTACGGGCCAGGAACGGAGGCTGAGGCGGCCGGGAGGATGCGGGGGCGCCGCCCCCGCTCCCCCGTCAAAAGACCGAAGGCCCTTTGGAAACCCGATCTGTTCGCCCATTTTCCGCAGGATTCCAAAGGGACGTGTCCCTTTGGTAGTGTGCAGGGGCAAAGCCCCTGCAAAAGGGGAGACGTTGAGGGCTCCACAGTTCGCGCTTGGTCGCATACGCCCTTTTGGGCCTATGCTCCCTTGCTCACTGGGCCTAATGCTTCGCTTCATCCGCCGCAGGCGACGCTCAGCTTTGGCCCCCTTTGGTAGGGTGCAGGGGCAAAGCCCCTGCAAAAGGGGACGCTGGGGGGGGCGCCGCCCCCGCTCCCCCGCCAAAGGACCATTGGCCCTTTGGAAATCCAAGTCGTTCGTCGTTTTTTCGCCGCGATTCCAAAGGGACACGTCCCTTTGGTGGACGCCCGATTTGCCCGCCGGGATTCCCATACCTTGCATTTTCCCTGCCCTTGCAGTATGATAAAATCAAATCTGCACTTTATGCCGCATACACGGTTTTTTTGTTCGTTTCGGCCCGCAGCGGCCTTTTGCAGCAACAAGGTTCCGATTCGTTTGGTTACTGGAGGTGGGAGCAAACCGGTTCCGAAGCCATCGGCAGCTGCCGGTACGGCTTTGGTGCGGGTGCGTGACATTTTGTTTTTACGCCGCGGCCGATTTCGGCGCTTTGCGGCGGACGCGCGAGGGGGAAAAGCGGTCCGCTTCCTGGTGGCCGGCGGCGACGAACCGTTCAGGATTGCGAAAGGAGTTTCTATGAAATCGATCAAACGGATGCTATGCGTCCTTGCCGCGGCCGCGTTTTCATTACGGCCGTCGGCTGCGGGAAAACCATCACCACGGCGCATGTCGAAAACGCGATCGCGACCGCCGAGATTGACAGCGAGGGCAAGCCCGGCGACGCGGTCACGCGCTTCGCTCCCGACGTGCCGATCATCTACGCGTCGGCCGAGCTGCGCAACGCGCCCGACCATACGGCCGTTCGCATCGTCTGGACATATGTAACGACGGGCGAGGGCATCGGCGAGACGACGCTCGACAGCGGCGAGTTGACGGACCGGTATATCTACTCCGACTTTCGTCCCGGCGGCACGCTCCCCGAGGGCGAATACCGCGTGGACTTCTATGTTGAGGACCGTGACGAACCCGACGCGACGGCGCGCTTCCACGTCGAAGCGGCTGCCGACGCCGCAAAGGATGCCGAGACGGCCGTGCAGGACACGGACGGCGTCTATGTCGAGGACGTGCACTTAACGAGCGGGTTTGACGAGGCGGGCCAGCCGCTCGACACCATTGCGCAGGTCGGGCCCGACGGGCCGTGGATCGTGTCCGCCGCGCTGCGCAACACGCAGCCGGACACGAAGATCCTCTTTGTCTGGTTCACGCCGGAGGAGGAGAAGATCGCGGAATACACGCTGGACCCCGAGGGGCAGGCGGACATCTACATCTCCGGCTCGCTGGAGCCGAACGAACCCATGCCGGACGGCACATACTACGTCGCGCTCTACGCCGAGGGCGCGGACGATCCGTTGGCGGTGCTGGACTTTGCGGTCAGCGGCGCGGCCGCCGAAACCTCGTCCGCCGCCGAGCTTTTGTCCTACGCGCCCAAGGACGGCGGCTATACGATCGGCTATCCGGACGGCTGGGAGGTCCTCCCGCTTGACGAGCAGAACGCCGTCGTGTTCTACCCCGAGGAGTTTATCGACGAGGAGCACGCCGAGGTCAACACCGTGATCTGCTATACGGTGTCGGACTTCGAGACGATGCCGACGCTCCAGGAGTACCTCGATTATATTGTCTCCTCCACCGAGGAGGAGCAGCCGGAAAACTACGAGTCGATCGGCTCCTCGATCCGCTCGGTCAACGGCCTCGACATGGGGCGGTACGTCTACACCTATTCGGATTACGGCCTGGACCTGACCCGCGTCGAGTTCTCCGCGACCGACGCGGACACGATCTATATCATCGAGTTTACCGCCACGGACGAGGCGCTCGACGCCATGTACGACCAGGTGGAGGCCATGGCGCTGTCGTTCAGGCTCGACGCCTGACCGGCGCGTTCGCAAGCACAAAAAAGCCGCGGCGGGACATCCTGCCGCGTTTTTTTGTCGCGCCCTCTTTCGGCGCGCGCCGTTACTCCGCCCCGATCGCGCTGACAGGGCAGTTGTCGCGCGCCTCGGCCGTTAAATCCTCCATCCCCGCCGGCACCTCGCCGACGGCCTCCGCAAGGCCCTGGTCGTTCATGTGGAACACGTCCGGGCAGATGCTCGCACACAGGCCGCAGCCGATGCAATCCTCGTTGACATGCGCTTTCATCGCTTTTCGCTCTCCTTTCGCGTTACGTGCCGGGCGGCGCGTTTTGCCGCTCCGCCGTTTATCGTTCCCTGTTTTGCCCCATGTTTCTCATTGCGGCGCGGGCGCCTTCACCACGATCAGCTCGAGCGTCCCCTCGCCGCCGTTTTGCGCGTCCATCTCCACGCCTTTCGGGATCTTGAGCACCGTGCGCGCCGGCACCGTCAGAGCCGGCTCATCCGCAAGCCGCAGCGTCAGCGTGCCGGACAGCACGGTCATGTAGACGTTTCCGTTCGTCATGTGCACGGGCAGCCGCTCCCCGGCGGGCAGCACCATTTGCATGTAGTGGATGTTCTCGTCGCGCAGCACCGGCCCGATCTTTTTTACGTCCGGGCTGCCCAGTTCGTACAGCTGTGCAATCATCGTATGCGCCCCTTTTCTGCCGGATGCACGCTCCGCGGTCCCCCGCGGTTTTTCAGGCCGCACCGGCTCCTGTGTTCTGTTTGTAGTATACCCCGGGCGCCGCGGAACTGTCCGTTGTAAAAACAACGATTGGAGACGTTCCCAAAAATAAACGCGGCGCGGCCGATGGGCCGCGCCGAATCCGTTCGGTGTGTTTCACATGCGCCTCATGCTCAGATGATCTCGAGCACGGCCATTTCGGCGGCGTCGCCGCGGCGCGGCCCGAGCTTGTACATGCGCGTGTAGCCGCCCTTGGCGCCGTCCTTGGCGCGCTCAGCCACCTTGGGCGCAATGTCGCGGAAGAGCTTCTCGACGACCGCGTTGGCGCGGTCCTTCGTGCGCTCCCGGTACTCGGACTTGGACTCCTTCTTCTCCTTGGGCGCGGGCGCGTCGTACAGGTACGCCATCAGCATGCGGCGCGCGTGGAGCTTAGAAGGCTTATCAACGACGGCCTTGACCTTGGAGACCTGCTTCTTCTCGTTGAGGCGCTCCTTCTCGACGGTCTCGCTGTTATCGTATTCGCCGACGGCCAGGGTAATCAGCTTCTCGGCGATCGAGCGCACCTCTTTGGCGCGCTGCTCGGTCGTGACGATCTTGCCGTTCCAGATCAATGCCGTGGTCAGGTTCCGCAGCATCGCTACGCGCTGGTCAGATGGCTTGCCAAGCTTTCGGTTTGCCATATCCTGTTTCCTCCTTATTCATCGCTTGTGCGGAGGGACAGTCCCAGCGCACTCAGTTTTTGCTGCACTTCCTCGAGCGACTTGCGGCCGAGGTTTCTTACCTTCATCATCTCGTCCTCGTCGCGCTGCACCAGTTCCTCGACGGTGTTGATACCCGCGCGCTTCAAGCAGTTGTACGAGCGGACGGAGAGATCCAAATCCTCGATGTTCATCTCGAGAAT
>CAZKGE010000177.1:0-4386 GCA_964552065.1 uncultured Oscillospiraceae bacterium
CTCGAGGTACGAGAGGAGCTTGATGTGCTCGACGACGAGCGCCACACCCGCGCGCGGCTGGATCAGCGTCTCGCCGCGCCTTTTTGCCTGGCGCAGCTTACCCGAAAACACCTTGCCCGCGGGCAGCGCGCGGTGGTAGGCGACCGCCTCGTCGAGGTCGACGTCGCGGCCGGTCGGCCACTGCGTCAGCACCTCCCGCCGCTCGGCGAAAAACGCGTCGCCAATAAGCCTTTTATTGCTCAGCTCCATGCTTTGTCAGCTCCCTTTTCATAATTGTCAGCGCGGCGTCCGGGTATTTTTGCGAGAGCAGCCCCATCGCCGCGAGGATGTACCGCCTGTCGATCAGAATGTCCGCCGCCTTCGGCCGCAGCGAGAGCGGATCGCGGTCGGAATACAGCGCGCTTTTTGCGACGCGCTCCGGCTCCGCAGCGCTCAGCAGCGCGCCGCCCGTGCCGACGACGAGCCCAACGGAGGTCAGGTCCTTGCCCGTCTGCGCGTATACGCGCCCCGCGGGCGTGTAGACCTCCTCGACGCTGCCCGCGTGGCGGCGCACCGCCGCCTCGACCGCAAGCGAAGCAAGCGCAAAGTCGAGCCGCCGGCTCTCGCCGGTGTCGGGCAGAAATTCCGTGTGCTGCGAAAGGTATTCGACGCGCTCGAGCACGCGCGGTTCCGGCATATCGGCAAGCGCTGCAATCCGCTCCGCGCCCGCCGCCTCGACGATGCCGCCGACGCTATATCGCATGCCCATGTCGCCCTCGACCGTGCGCTTTTCGCGCGGCTCGACGAGGCCGCGCACGACCGTGTCCGGCCGCGACGGCGCACCGGAAGCGATCGAGTACACGTCCGTCGTCGCGCCGCCAAGGTCGGCCGCGACAAGCTCGCCGAGCCCCGGCTCGTTCCTCGTGCCCGAGGAGAGCAGAGAAAGCGCGGCCAGCACCGCCGCGGGCGTCGGCATCAGGATGCCCGAGAGCAGTCCCTCGGCTTTCGAGAGCCCCTTGGCGCGCACGATGCGCTTTAAGAAGATGTTCCGGATCGCCTCCTGCGCGGGCCGCACGTTCAGTGCGCCGAAGCGCGGCATCACGTTCTCGACGCGCACGGCCTCGCGGCCGGAGAGCAGCCGTTCGCACGCCGCCGCTACCGAGCGGTTCCCCGCGGTCACGACCGGAAAGTCCGCGGAAACCTCGGCCAGCACGGCCGCGTTGTGCAGCATGCACGCGCCGTTGCCGCCGTCCGTGCCGCCGGTCAGCAATAGGATGTCCGGCGCGAGGCGGGCGATCTCGTCCGCGTCGTCGCGGGTCAATTCGAACGAATAGGTCCTGACCACTTTCGCGCCCGCGCCGAGCGCCGAAAGCCGCGCCGCTTCGCTCGTCAGCTCCGGCACAAAGCCGCACGCGACCATGCGGAGGCCCCCCGCCGCGCTCGAGCACGCGTACGTCTCGTCGAACTCCGGCCCGCCCGCCGCAGCGGGCAAACGCCCCAGCGCGTCCGAAAAGCCCTCCAGGATGTCCGTCTCCACGGTCGTGCGCGACTGCGCCGTGCCAAGAAGCCGGGCATTCTCCACGTCCACGGCGGCAAGCTTGGTGAACGTGCTGCCGAAATCGATGAGCAGCGCGCGGCGCATGCCCGCTTACGCCCCCGCGCCGAGGTCCTGCCGCAGAAGGCTGATCGCCTCCTCCGGCGCGGCGCCCGGGCCGAACACGCGGTCAAAGCCCATGTCCAAAAACCGCTTCTGCACCTCGGCGAACGGCTGCTTGCCGACCACGAGATTCCCGCCGACGTACAAAAGGATGCCGGAAAGTCCCGCCTCGTCGCACTTCTGCCGGAATCCGCGGCAGTCCAGCTCGCCGTGGCCGTACAGCGACGAGATCACGATGCAGTCCGCCGCCACCTCCAGCGCCGCCGCGATGAACTCCTCCTGCGACACCATCACGCCGAGGTTCGTCACGGCAAAGCCCGCGTCCGAAAACGCGCGGTCCAGGATCTTGTTGCCCACCGCGTGTACGTCCGCGCCGATGACGCCGAGCACCAGCTTCTTTTTCGATTGCTCCATATCGATTCTCCGCCCTGCTCCAAACGAAAAATACCGGCCATTGCCCGCGCAATGAACCATATCTATATCATAGATTGTGTTAGTTCAATCGTCAAGAGTTGTTTTGGGGTCCGCCAGCCGCGAACGCACGCCGTCCAGCGCGGCAAACAGCGCGCGCGTCGAGCCGCGGTCCGGCCCGCGCCGGTACGCGACCGTCGCGCCGGAAAAGCCCGCCAGCAGCGACGCCGTCTCCGCGCCGCAGAGCGCGTGCGCCGCGTCCGACACGATTACCGCCTTTGCCGAGGCAAGCGCACGGCCCGCGGCCGAACCGTCCAGCGCGTCGGCCATAACAAGCGGCTTTGCCGCGCAGTACAGGGTCATGTCGCTTTCCATCGCGGCCTTCTCCGCCTCGTCGGCGTACAGCGCCAGCGCGGGCGCGCCGGCGGGGAGCCGCGCGAGCTCCGCCACGGTCTCCGCGCGCGTTTCGAGCGAGAGCGCGACGAGCTTTTTGCGCTCCCGCACGCAGCGCATGAGCGCGCTTTCGGCGGCGTCCGTGCACACGACCGCGTCCGCGCCGTCGTCCGCGCGCTGCGGCGAGCGCAGCGCCTCGTCCAACAGCAGCCTGGTGGCTCGCACGCCGTCGCACGCTTCCAGCGCCTGCGCGAGCGCGAGCAGCTCCGAAACGCCCGCCCCGACCGCCGTGACGCGCACAAGGTGCGTCTCCTCCGTCCGCTCGCGCAGCTTTAAATCAAAATAGATGCGCATCTCACTTGGCGAGAACGAGAGCGTTTCCATCTCCGACAGCAGCGCGTCGATCGCCGAGAGCACGCGCTCCTTCTTGCTCGCGCCCCCCACAGGCAGCGGCGCGCGCACGAACGTGCCGCGCCCGCGCGACAGGTCCAGCACGCCCGCGCTCTCCAAATGCCCGTACGCATGCTTGACCGTGCCGCACGACACGCCCAAAGTGTTCGCCAGCTCGCGCACCGTCGGCAGCTTCTCGCCGTCGCTCAGCGCGCCGCTGCGCACGCCGCGGATGATCTCGTCCGCAATCTGCCGGTACACCGGCACGCCGTCCTCAGGATGCAATGTGATGCGCATGTTCAATCACTCCATTGGCTCAATTGTATCTATTGTATCATATCAATTGGGAGGGTGACAAGTGTACGGGATAAAAAAAGCCGCGCAGCGGCGGGTAAGGGACAGCAAGGATACGTTGGAGGCTCCGCCTCCAAACCTCCGCCAAAGGGACACGTCCCTTTGGGATCCCTTTCTGCAGGGGGCGAAAAATTTTTTACGGCTCGGTTCGAGGGCTTTGCCCTCGAGCACCCACCAAAGGGGGAAACCCCCTTTGGAAACCCAAATATGGGTCAACAAATAAATTGCGCGCTCGGCAGGATGGGTTTCCAAAGGGACGTGTCCCTTTGGCGGGAGTTTGAGGGCAAAGCCCTCAACGTCCCCTTCGTTCCCTTCGTTCCCTTCGTCCTCTCCGCTCCCCTACTTCCCGATCGACCGCAAATACGCGGCTCTGCCCGTTTCGTAAAGGTTGCCGCCGCTAGTATCGAGCACGACGAGCGCGGGGAAGTCCACAACTTCGAGCCGCATGACGGCCTCGGGCCCGAGCTCGGGGTAAGCGACGACCTCGGACGCGCGCACGCAGGACGCGATCAGCGCGCCCGCGCCGCCGACGGAGGCGAAGTAGACCGCGCCGTTCTTTGCGATGGCGGCGGCGACCGCGTCGGACCGGCGGCCCTTGCCGATCATGCCGGAAAGGCCGAGCTCGAGCAGCTTTTCGGTGTACGCGTCCATGCGATAGCTCGTCGTCGGGCCAACGGAACCGATCGGGCGGCCGGGCTTGGCGGGGGCCGGGCCCGCGTAATAGACGATCGCGCCGCGCACGGGGAACGGCAGCTCGCCGCCCGCGGCCAGCGTTTCCAGCATGCGCTTATGCGCCGCGTCGCGCGCGGCGTAGATCGTGCCGGTAATGAGCACCTCGTCGCCGGCGGAGAGCTTTGCCGCGGCTTCCTTGGTAAACGGCGTTTCGATGCGCTGCATGGGCTAGAGCACCTCCGTCTTGTGCCGCGCGACGTGGCAGTTGATGTTGACCGCGCAGGGCAGCCCCGCGATGTGCGTCGGCAGCACCTCGATCGAAACCGCGAGCGCGGTCGTGCGTCCGCCAAAACCCTGCGGCCCGATGCCGAGCGCGTTGATCGTTTCGAGCAGCTCGGTCTCAAGCGCGGCGTAGTACGGCAACGGCGACGGCTCGCCCGCGTCGCGCAACAGCGCTTTTTTAGCCAGCAGCGCGGCCTTGTCGAACGTGCCGCCGATGCCCACGCCCACGATGATCGGCGGGCAGGGAT
>CAZKGE010000178.1:0-4366 GCA_964552065.1 uncultured Oscillospiraceae bacterium
CGGCAGCGCGCGGTTTTCCGTGCAGAGCACGCAGGGCACGTTCTTTTTCAGCAGGTTCAGGATGCGCTCCGACGGCCGCTCCTTCGTTGCAGACGGGCTGTTCTCGCAGGAGATCACGGCAAACGTCGGCTTCAGCCGCAAAAGCAGCGGCTCTGTCATGGATTTCTCGTCGCCGTGGTGCGGGAGCTTCAGGATGTCGCAGCGCGGCTCCGGCAGGTCCTCCCAGCAGGAGGCGTACGCGTCGCCCGTAAGCAGCACGCTGCGTCCCGCATAGTTCAACCGGAGCAGCAGGCTCGAGCAGTTGCGCTCCTTGGAGATGGCGTGGAGCGCGTCCTCGCCGGGATGCTCCCCGCGATACAGCGCATCGAACGCCGCCTTCTGCCGCTCAAGCAGGTCGTTGTCGGGCAGGATCACCTGCATGGTCAGATCGTTTGTCAGCCGCTCCGACGCCTCGCCGGCGAGTTGGCATTTCGCGCCGCGCGCCCGCGCGTCGGACACGATGTCGCAAAACAGGTTCAGCGCGTCGCACAGCCCTACCACGCTCTTTTCGTCGGAAGCGGGTGAAAACACCCACGACGCGCCGTCGGGCGGCAGATATGCGGCAAGCAGTTCCTTCACCGGGATGTGCCGCAGCACGGGCAGCGCTCCGCCGATGTGATCGAAGTGCAGGTGCGTCAGCACGAGCAGGTCGATGTGGTCGATGCGCTCCCTCATCAGGTGGCTGAGCGCCGGCGCGCGGGCAGAGCCCTTGACAAACTCGACGTGCGGCCTTCCGCAGTCGACCAGCATCACAAAGTCCGCCGCGTCGTCGCGGACAAGTATGGCGTCGCCGTCGGCAACGTTGAGAAAACTCACCTTCAACACGGTTATTGCGCCCTTGCTCCCCTGCGCTTATGGCGCCGAAACAGCAGAAACGAGGCCGCGGCGCCGCTGACGAGGCCGACGGGCACCAGCATGGCGAAGAAATACAGGAAGATTCGGTATTCCTCGCCGCCCGTGAGGAACACCATGGCGACGAGCGCGGCGAGCGCGTAGAGAATCAGCCAGAGGTAGGCGGCCGGAACGAGCCGCTTATCCTTGAACAAAAACCACGTTGCGCAGCACACGATGCTGCCGGCAAGGCCCGGCAATACGCTCTGCAGGATGTTCCGAACCGGGACTGGCTGCGCGGCGAACAGCAGCTCGAGCTTGTCGATCAAAAAGCCGTAGGCGAGCGCGTATACGCCGACAAACAGCAGGCTGAGGCAGAACGAGTACAGCAGCATCGCGCTCTTGGGTCTTCCGTCCTCGGTCAAAAAGAGCGCGGCCCAAAACCGGTCCAGTTTTTCGCGCAGCGTGCCGGCGGTGGTGTTTGCCATTGTTTCCTCCGAGTTTCCTCTGAAAACGCGCACCGCGGGCCGGCGCGCGGCCCACGGTAAGTGGGTTTGCCGGTCCGGGCTCAGGTGCTCGGCGCGAGGTTCCTCCAATAAATCCAATACGCCTTCACGTCCGGATAATACCCGTAGATGTCCTCAAAATCCGGATCCTTGAGGTTGACTTCCTCGATGGAGTACGGCGTCTTATCGAACACGAAATCGTCGCGGATGGACCACTTGCCGATCGTGTTGAACGAGGCGAGGCAGCCGCTCTGTCCGTCCTCGCCGCCGAGCATGTACAGGATGAACAGCCGCGCGCCCGCCGGGTTGTCGCAGCCCTTGATGGTATAGACATAGTCGCAGGCCTGGAACGCGGTGTAGGGCATGAGGCCCGTCACCCAGTTGATGGTGAGGCCGTTATTGACGTTGTCCAGCTTGCTGCCGGAGCAGAGCCCCAGCGTCGGGCCGTTGAGCGATTCGTCGACCGCCGCCACAACCTGGTCGCCGTCGTCGAGCTCGGTGATCTTCATCTGCGAGAAGCGCCAGAACAGCTCCGCGCCGCCGTTGTTCTCGGGCAGCTCCATGACGCCCGGGTTGTTGTCGAGCGCATTCATGTAGGTGTACTCGAGCGGCTTGCCGTACTGCGTCTCGTACTGCGCGGCAACGAGGTCGCCGTCGACAATCAGCTGTGCCCACAGCGCGGCGTAGGACGCGGAGGTGATGTCCTTGGTGTATATCGTCCAGAACTGGTTGTCCTTGCCGGAGGCGTCGATAAACGAGCCGGTCGACGTGTCATACCCCTTGACGATGTCCCACCAGCTTACGAGCGGGCAGCCGTCCGGATAGGCCGTGGTATTGTAATACCAGGGGCTGTAGGTCGCATACACCGGCATGCCGTACTTTAGCAGACCCTCGTCGACGTGCTCGCAGACGGCGGTCGGGTAATAGATATCGAGATAGTCGTACTGCACGAGCTCGTAGTAGATCTCGCCGCTGTTGTCCTTTACCTGCAGCACGTCCGCGTTGATGTTGCCCGTATCGCTCTCGGTCTCGATGCGGTCGGCGACGGTGGCGGTGTCGGACTCGATGTACTCGATGCGGTTTTCAAACTCCGGGTAAGCCTTGAGGAATTTCTTCACCGCCGCCTGGGCCGTCGTGGTGGTGGAGTAGATGGTGATCGTGCCCTTCTCCTCGACGGCGAGCTGATGGAGCTCCTCCATCGTCATGTTGTTGTAGTCCGGTGCGCCCGGGTCCGGCGCCTGCACTTCCGGGCCGGTCGCGGCCGCACTCGGACTGCCGGCGGTTTCCGGCGCCCCGGATGCAGGTTTGGAGCAGCCGGTGACGGTCGCGAGCAGGAAGACGGCGGCAAGCAGGCAGGCAAGGATGGGTTTGGCTTTCATGATCGCATTCTCCTCCTTCTAGGTTCACTTTCGGCCAAGGGGCCGGGGGAACTTCACCCGCGCGGATGCTTTTACTTGATGCGCGCGGCGCTTGCGTACTTGATCAGCCGGCCGGTGCTCTTGTTGTAGACGTTCATGCGCGAGGGGTGCAGCACCGTGTAGACGCTTTGGTTGATTTCGTATTCGTACAGGCCAATCTGTATGGCCAGAAACTCCGCTTTTTTGACCGTCAGCGTCACGAGCGTTTCGCTGCCCGCGGGCTGGCTGGCATAGACGCTTGCCTCCACGGCGTGCTCGCGGCGGTTATTCTCCGTCTCGATCTCGATCATCTCGGGGCGGATGCCGAGCACGCAGCCGAACGCTTCGTTCACGGGGTATTCCTCGTCGAGCTTCATGCTCGTTTTCGGGAAACGGTAAACGCCGAGGTCGCTCGTCACGCGCAGCGTGTCCCCGTCAAAAAACGCGCTGCCGTCGATGAAGTTGATGCGCGGGTTGCCGATAAAGTCCGCGGCGGTGAGGTCGATCGGGTTGGTATACAGGCCGAGCGGCGTGTCCACCTGGGCGATGACGCCCTCTTTAAACAGCGCGATCTTTGTGGACATGGTCAGCGCCTCGACCTGGTCGTGCGTGACGTAGATGATCGTCGTGCCGGTTTCGCGGTGCAGACGCTTGAGCTCCGCGCGCATGTCGATCCGAAGGCGCGCGTCAAGGTTGGAGAGCGGCTCGTCGAGCAGCAGGAGCTTCGGGCTGGTCGCGATGGCGCGCGCGATGGCGACGCGCTGCTGCTGGCCGCCGGAGAGCTCGTTCGGGTACCGCTCGCGGTATTCCTCGATGCGCATCGTCCGCAGCGCGCTCAGCACGCGCGATTCGATCTCGTGCCGCGAGAACTTTTTGATCTTGAGGCCGAACGCGACGTTTTCGTAGGCGGTCATGTGCGGCCACAGCGCGTAGCTCTGGAACACGAGGTTCAGTCCGCGCTTGCTCGGCGCCTCGTAGAACGCGGTCGCGGCGTCGATAATCAGCTTGCCGTCCATCAGCATCGTGCCGTGCTGCGGCTTCTCGAGGCCGGAGATGACGCGCAGCGTGGTGGTTTTGCCGCAGCCGGACGGGCCAAGCAGCGTCATGAAGTCCCCGTCCTCGATCGTGAGATTGATGTCGCGCAGGACGTGGTTGTCCCCGTAGTACTTATCGATATGTTTTAGTTCGATCTTGCTCATTGCGGATAACCCTTTCTTTCTTGCTGTTGCGACATAGGGGACGGCGATCAACCCCAGCTCTTGCCGATATCGGCGCCGAACAGGTTTGCGACGCGGTAACAGATCAAAATAAACAGCAGTATCACGATCGCAATCGCGTCCGCGGACTGCGGCATCAGGCTCTTCGAATATTCGAACGCGAGGAAGGAGAGCGTGTAGTTGGAGGGCGTCATCAAAATGGCGATCAAATCGAGCTCCTTGGCGATGCTGATGAAGACCAGCATAAAGCCCGATATAAAGCCGTTCTTGGCCAATGGAATGACGATGCTGCGGATGCGCCGCCAGAAGCTGGCGCCCGCGATGTCCGCGGCCTCCTCGAGCTCGACGCTGATCTGCATCATGTTCGCCGAACCGG
>CAZKGE010000179.1:0-4331 GCA_964552065.1 uncultured Oscillospiraceae bacterium
CCGCGTCTGCAAGGGCACGGGCTGGATCGAGATACTCGGCTGCGGCATCACGAACCCGCACGAGATCGAAAACTGCGGCTACGATCCGAACGAATGGACCGGGTTCGCGTTCGGCCTCGGCGTGGACCGCATGTCGAGCCTCAAGTTCGGCATATCGGACATCCGGCTGGAGTACGAAAACGACGCGCGGTTCCTGCGCCAGTTCTAAGGGAGGGATAAGCACATGAAACTGCCGAAAAAATGGCTGTCCGAATATGTAAATCTGTCCGGGGTGTCGGACGCGGAATTCGTCGAGAAGATGATGTGGCGCGGCTTCGAGATCGCCTCCGTCGAGCCGGAGCTGCCGGATGTAGCCGGCGTCGTCGTGGGACGAATCGACGCCATCGAGCGCCACGCAAACTCCGACCATCTCTGGGTCTGCCGCGCCGACATCGGCGGCGGGACGCTGCAGATCGTCACCGGCGCGCAGAACGTGCAACAGGGTGACTACGTGCCCGTGGCGCCCGTCGGCGCGCGCCTTTCCGGCCGCGAAATGACCCCTGTCATCATGCGCGGCGTGGAGAGCCGCGGCATGCTCTGCTCCGGCAAGGAGCTGGGCCTGACCAACGTGGACTACCCGGGCAGCGAAACAGACGGCATCCTGATCCTCGCCGAGCCGCACCCGCTCGGCCAGCCGATCGCCGAGGCGGTGGGCTTGGACAGCGTCGTGTACAACGTCGAGCTGACGCCGAACCGGCCGGACTGCCTGAGCATACTCGGCATCTGCCGTGAAGCCGCCGCCGCGCTCGGGCAGACATTCGTCGAGCCGCAGATTGTAAAGACGCCGGGCGAGGGCGACGAAAGCGCGTACGCGAGCGTCTCCGTCGAGAACACGGAGCTGTGCCCGCGCTATTTAGCGCGCGTCGTGACCGACATCAAAATCGAGCCGTCGCCCCTTTGGATGCAGAAGAAGCTGCGCTCCGTGGGCCTAAGACCGATCAACAACATCGTCGACATCACAAACTACGTATTGGTCGAGTACGGCCATCCGATGCACGCGTTCGACCTTGCCTGCATCCGCGGCGCAAAGATCGTCGTGCGCAACGCCCGTCCTGGCGAGACCGTCACGACGCTCGATTCCAAGGTGCGCGCCGTGACGCCCGACATGCTGCTGATTGCGGACGCGATGCGCGGCGTCGGCATCGCGGGCGTGATGGGCGGCGAAAACTCGGAGATCACCGAAAGCACGAAAACCGTGCTGTTCGAATCCGCCGCGTTCAAGGGAAGCAACATCCGCGCGACCGCGCGCGAGCTTCATCACACGACGGACGCGGCGGCGCGCTTCATCAAGGGCGTGGAGCCGGTCAACGCCGAGAAGGCGCTCGACCGCGCGATCGAGCTGGTCACGGCTCTCGGCGCGGGGCGCGTCGTCGGCAAAACGATCGACGCGTGCGCGGCCGACCTTGCCGACCGCATCGTCCGCGTCGACGCGAAGCACGTCAACGCGCTGCTCAACCTCGACCTTTCCGCCGCGCGCATGGCCGAGATGCTCGGCACGATCGATATTCCGGCAACGGTGGCCGCGCCGGGCGCGCTCGAGATCCGCGTCCCGCACTTCCGCACGGACATCGAGTCCGGCATCGAGGCCGACTGGGACGTCGCCGAGGAAATCGCGCGCATACACGGCTACTACAACATTTTGCCGACGCTGATGCGCGGCGACACGTTCCGCGGCCACGTCGGAAAGGAGTTCCTATTCGAGGACCTCGTCAAGGACACGCTCGCCGCCCGCGGCTGCTACGAGATCTACAACTACAACTTCACCGGCCCGATAAAGCTCGATGCGCTTCTGCTGCCCGCGGACGTGGAAAAGCGGCTCGCGGTGCGCATCAAGAACCCGTTCGGCGAGGACCAGAGCCTCATGCGCACGACGCTGTACGTCGGCATGCTCGAGACCATGGCCAGAAACCTCAACCGCCGCACCGGCCACGGGCGCTTCTTCGAGGTCGGCAACGTGCACTTCGACAACAACCCCACCCTGCCAGAGGAACGGCCGATGATCGGCCTGTGCTTCTCCGGCGAGGGCGAGTCGTTCTTCACGCTCAAGGGCGTTCTCGAGGATCTGTGCGGCCGCGCGGGCATAAGAGGCGTGACGTTCGAGCGCGTCGGGCGCAGCTATTTTCAGCCGGGCCGCGCCGTCGCGCTGTACAGTAAGGACGGCACGCAGCTCGGCGAGTTCGGGGACGTGCATCCGGACGTGTGCAAGCACTTCGGCATCGACGAGCGCGTGTACGCTGCCGAGCTGCCGTTTGCCGCGCTGCTCGCCGCCTCCAGCCGATCGATCCGCTTTGCGCCGCTGCCGCGCTTTCCCGTCGTGCTGCGCGACGTGGCCGTGGTCACCGACCTCTCGGCGCGCGCGGCGGACCTGGTGCGCGCGATCGAGTCCGCGCCCGCGGGCGTGCTCGTCGAGAACGCCAAGCTGTTCGACGTCTACCGCGGCGCGGGCATACCGGCGGACAAGAAAAGCCTCGCGTTCACGTTCACGCTGCGCGCCGAGGACCACACGCTCGCCGACGACGAGATCAAGCGCGCGATGGACGCGATCATCGCAAACCTCGCCGAACACGGCGCCGCGCTGCGCGCATAAACCCTAAAAACCCCGTATCCGCCGCCCGCCCGCCGCGCACATTGACCGGGGGCGGGCGCGTCCTGTATAATGGGAGCGAAAATCCAACCAGTTTATTTAAGGAGGAATACCCCATGGCGATCTGCACAAAATGCGGCGCTGCGACGGAGGGCGGCAAGCCCTATTGCACGAACTGCGGCTCTCCGCTGACTATGAGCGAGCCTGCCCCGCAGCAGCAGCAACAGGCGTACTACACGGAGGCCGAGCCGCCGCGCGGCACGCGCTACGCGCCCATGACGATCGGCATGTACATCGGCACGTTCCTTTTGCTGTGCATCCCGGTTGCGAACTTCATTCTCCTGATCGTCTGGGCGTCCGGCGGCACCATCAACCAGAGCAAGCGCAACTTCGCGCGCGCCGTGCTGATCCTGTACGGCATCTGCATTGTGGTGGGGATCGCGCTTGCGATCGCGTTCGGCACTTCGACGGCAATCACGGACATCATCAACGAGATGCAGGTGTAGAGCAAAAACCATGCGTCAGGTGTTCGTTGTCGGCGGCGCGGCGCTCGACATCACAGGCCGGCCCACCGCCGTCATGCGGCCGCGCGATTCCAACATCGGGCGCGTGCGGCTCTCGGTCGGCGGCGTCGGCCACAACATCGCCCGGGCGCTGACGCGCTACGACCTCGCCGTCGAGCTCGTCACGGCCGTCGGGGCGGATTTCCGCACGGATATGATCGAGCGCGGCTGCGCGGACTTTGGCATCGGCCTATCCCACACGCTGCGTGTTGACGGCCCCGGCGCGACGTACTTAAACATTCTCGACGAGGACGGCGACATGCTCACCGCCATCAACGACATGTCGATCATCGACGCGCTCACGCCGGCGTTTCTCGAGACGAAGCTTGCCGTGCTGAACGCGGCCGACATGTGCGTGTTCGACGCGAACCTCTCGCCGGAAACGCTCGGTTTTCTGGCCGAGCGCCTGACCTGCCCGATCTTTTACGAGCCGGTGAGCTGCGCCAAGGCCAAGCGCATCGGCGAATACATCGGCCGGTGCTTTGTCGTCAAGCCAAACCGCTTCGAGGCGGCGCACCTCTCCGGCTGCTCGTGCGACACGCTGCGCGGCGTGTACCGCGCGGCGGACTGGTTCCTCGCGCAGGGCACTAAGCGCGTGTTCATCTCGCTCGCGGGCGAGGGCATCTACTGGGCGGACGCGGACGGCTGCGGCCACATCCCCGCCGAGGGCGTCAGTGTCGTGGACACGACCGGCGCGGGCGACGCGATGTGCGCGGCGATCATCTACGGCTGCATCACCGGCAAATCCGCCGAGCAATGCGCGGCGGACGGAAATCATGAGAGCGCGTGCGTTTGCGCGCGCCCAAGGCAGGAGGGAGAATGAACGAGGCGTCATCGCACGTAAAGATCACCCCCGAGGTCGGCTTAGCGCTTGGCGAGGGCAGGCCGGTCATCGCGCTCGAGAGCACGATCATCTCGCACGGCATGCCGTACCCGCAGAACGTCGAGACCGCGCTTTCCTGCGAGCGCATCGCGCGCGAAAACGGCGCGGTTCCCGCGACCATCGCGATACTCGACGGCAAGCTCCGCGCGGGCCTAAATGCCGCCGAAATCGATCGGCTCGGCCGCACCGGCGGCAGCGTCGCCAAGGCGAGCCGCCGCGATATCCCGATGCTCGTGGCCCGCCGCGCGGACGGCGCAACGAC
>CAZKGE010000180.1:0-4243 GCA_964552065.1 uncultured Oscillospiraceae bacterium
CGTAGATCTGGCTCGTCGAGAGCGCGATCAGCGCGCGCGATATCCGCGGCCCGCCCAGCGCAGTCTCGAGCTGCCGGAACGCTTCGGTAAAGCGCGCCTCGTCCGTCACGACGCCGTTGATCACGGTCTGTTCCGGCAGCGGCACGGACGCAAAGCGCCGGATGCGCGCCCCGCTTGCCGTCGCGCGGCCGTATACGGCGACGATGCGCTCGTTATAGATGCAGATCGAGGTGTCCATTTTCTAAAAAGCTACCCCCGGTTGAAGAATGGCGGCCGCGGCGCGAAAGCTACGCGCTCATGCCGATCGCGTCGTAGAGCGTGGTCAGCGGCAGTATGACGGAGACGATGACGGTGCCGATCACGGCGGCCATCAGGATGATCATGACCGGCTCGAGCATCGCCACAAGCTGCGAGAGCGCCGTGTCCGCCTCGTAGTCGAACGCGTCCGCGGTCGATTCGAGCATGTCGTACAGCCGCCCGGTCTCCTCGCCGATCTGGACGCTCGCGGCAAGCTTTGTGTCAAAGCCGGACACGCCGCGCACCGCCGCGGACAGCGACCTGCCGTTGCGCACGTCGGCGACCAGGGCGGCAAACTGCGATGCGATATACGTGTTGCCGACGGTGTCGCGCGTATTGCGCAGCGCGGTGACGATCGACACGCCGGACGCGTAGCACGACGAGAGCGTGCGCGCAAAGCGCGCCGTGTAGATGACGCGCAACAACCGCCCGACCACGGGCAGCCGGAGCTTTGCCCGGTCCAGCAGCAGGCGTACGGGCTTTGCGGCCGCAAGGAGCCGCAGCACGAGAATGGCCGTAAGCACGCCGGCCACGACGAGCATCCAATGCTGCTGCAACGCCACGCTGAGGCTGAGCATAAACCGCGTGATCGGCGGCAGCGGCGTATTCAGGCCCGAGAACAGATCAAAAAACTTGGGCAGGATCAGCAAAAATACCGCGAGCAGCACGAAGAACGTCACGCACAAAAGGATGATCGGGTACACCATCGCCGAGCGCACCTTCTTGCTGAGCCGGTACGCCTTCTCGTAGTGCTCGGCCATGCGCAGACTCGTGCCCTCCATGCGGCCGCTGCTCTCGCTGGCCCGGAACATGCTGACGAGCAGCTCCGGAAACACGCCCGCCAGGCCCTCCATCGCGTCGGAGAGCATCGACCCCTGCTTGATGGCGCGGAACAGCTGCAAATAGACCTCCTGCACGGCGGGCTTGATGTCGCGCTTGGCCATGATGGACAGCGCGCGCACGAGCGGCACGCCCGCGCCGAGCATCGTGCCCAGCTCCCGGCAAAACTCCGCAAGCTGCTGCGCCGAAAGCGCCTTTGCCGCGCGCGCGTTTGCGGCCTGCTCCGAGCAATCCGTCAGATACAGGCCCCGCTCGCGCAGCTGCTCGCCGAGCGCCTGCCTGTTTGCAGCCTGCAGCTCGCCGCGGACGCGTTTCCCGTTCAGTCTGGTCGCCGTATATCGGTAAAGCGGCAAGGGCATTCTCCTTTTCCGGCCATATCGGCTACAATATAGCACAGTTTTCGACGGTTTCCCACACAAAATATGGTTTTTACGTGTAAAACAGCGACAGATACGCGTCCAGCGCAATGCTGCCGGTCAGCAGCGAAAACGCGATGCCGAAGCACAGAAACGGTCCAAACGCGAAATGCTCCCCGCGCGCCATCCGCCTTTGCATCAGCAGGAACGCGCCGTACGCGCCGCCGGTCAAAATCGAGACGAACGCCGCCACAAGCATCAGCTTCCAGCCGAGCAAAAACCCCGCCGCCGCGGCCAGCTTGACGTCTCCGCCGCCGAAGCTCGTCGGGATGGCAAGGTCGATCAGGAGCATCGGGACGGACACCACGAAAACGCCGATCAGCCGCTCGATCAGCCGCGTCTCCGGGAACAGCGGAACGGACAGCGCCGCAAGCAGCGCAAGCGCGATCACAAGCCCGTCCGGGATCTCCATCGTGTCCGCGTCGATCAGCGCGATCGCCAGAAGCACGGCCGTGACCGCGTAAGCAAGCGCCGCGCGCAGGGTGAATCCGAACGCGGCCGCGCACAGCAGCGCGAGCGCGCCGCCTAGTAGTTCGACGAGCGGATACCGCGGCGAAATGCGCGCGCCGCAGTAGCGGCACCGGCCCGAAAGGCACAGAAAGCTCGCCAGCGGAGCGAGGTCAAGCGCCGAGAGCGCGTGGCCGCAGGCCGGACAGAGCGAGCGCCCGCGCACAAAGTCGAGCTTCTTCGGGATGCGGTAGGCCAGCACGTTGACAAAGCTCCCGATAGAGAGCCCGGCGGCGAACACGAACAGGCAGGTTAGGACGGTCAGAAGCGCGGGCATGCGGCGCACGGTCCTTTCGAAAGCGTTTGGGAACTAAGATCAGAGCGGCGCAAAGCGCCGCTCTGAAAGTTGCCGGTCGCACGGGCCTCCCTTACGGGGTGGGCGTCGTCGGGTCGGACCAGGCCGTGCCGTTGTAGGTCACCGCCTTGCCGTGGGTGTAGGTCAGCGCCGTCACCTGGTTGTTCGCGCCAAGCGTTACGGCGCTGATCGTGCCGGCCATGCCGGACAGCGTCTGCGCGGCCGTGGAGTCGGCCGCCGCCCAGGTCGTCTCGCCCTTGGCGTACTTCTCCGACGCGATCGTCTGCGCCGCGAGCAGCGCCGAGCGGGCCTCGACCAGGATGCTCTTGTCCTTCGCCTTGTCGATCCACTTCGTCATCGACGGGATCAAAAGCGCGGCAAGAATCGCCAGAATGACAAGGACAACGATGACTTCGACCAGCGTAAAGCCTTTTTTGCTGTTCTTCCTGTTGATCATCTGCTGAAACATCATGCTACTCCTTCGTAAAATTACCAGCTCGGCAACATGCCCTCCCGCATCCCACAACGCCGACACGGCCGTGCCTGCACTTGTTGACATTATAATACCAGTTCTGCATAATTACAACATAATAGTTACAATTATCTAAATATTTTTTAAAAAATCCCTCGGCGCTTGTTCCGTCAAACACCGATTTATGCCTAATTTCGGGCGTTTTGTGACATCGTAATTGTTACATTGCGTAGAGCTTCCTCTTTGCATAAATTCATTACGCGGCGTTTTCCGGTTATTTATGCATGCCGCGGCGCGGGGCCGGGCATTGGCGGCGAGCCGCAAAAGGACGGGAGTCCCGCATTGCGCTTGGGCGAGCCGTCCCGAACTTCGGCCGCAAAAAAACGGCCCCGCCCGCGCCGCCTGCCCCAGCCGGGCTGTTGGCGCGCGGGCGAGGCCGCGCCGGTTCCGTTTTCATCGGGCGGACGCGCCCGGGGCCGCGGCAAGCGTTTGGAGGGATCCGCCGGGCCCCGGGCGATTCGCCGCTAGATGAACAGATTGACGTCGGATTCCTCCGCGTCTCCGAGATAGGCGCCGACGCCGCCGAGCTCCACGCCGTCGATCAGCTCCTCCTCCTTGATGCCCATCACGTCCATGCTCATCGTGCAAGCGACGATCTTGACGCCGGCGGCCATGGCCTTTTTGACCAGCTCCTCGAGCGAGTCGACGTTCTTATCGCGCATGATGGCCTTCATCATCGCGGTGCCCATGCCCATCATGTGCATCTTCGAGAGCGTGAGCTTGCCCATTCCGCGCGGCATCATCGCGCCGAACATATGCTCGACAGCGGTCTTCTTCACGCGCTGGCGCTGCCCTTTTCGCAGCACGTTGAGCCCCCAGAAGGTGAAGAACATCGTGACCTGCCTCCCCATCGCGGCCGCGCCGTTGGCGATGATGAAGCTGGCCAGCACGCGGTCGAGGTCGCCCGAGAACACGACGATCGTCTTGCCGTTGTCCACGTCGGCGGGAACCCTCGGCGCGGGCGCGCCGGGGATAAGCCCCTTCTGCACGCGCGCGATATAGTCGGTACCGCGCTTCTCGGTCCCGAGAAGCGTGTTGCCGGTGCGGCGGCTCCACGCGCCGATGTCGCGCAAAAAGCCCGGATCGGACGCCGTGACCTCCATGATCTCGCCGTCGCGCATGTTGCCGACCGTCTCGAACACGCGCATGATCGGGCCGGGGCACTGCATGCCCGTGCAGTCGAGCCGCATGGCCGCCGTGGGCACCTTCTCCTCGGAATGGCCGCTGTCGGACACGGCCGAAATGATCTTCTGGGGCATGGGTTCCTCCTCCGCGTTCATGGATTGGTAGAAGCGCGTACCGGCCGGATAGACCAGCACGCGGGCAAAGCCGTTCTGCATCAGGATGCGCGCCGCG
>CAZKGE010000181.1:0-4218 GCA_964552065.1 uncultured Oscillospiraceae bacterium
TATGCAGCACGGCGTGGTGCTCGATTGCCGTGGTGATCACGTGTTTGCCCTTTTTAACGTTCGCCGCGACGACGCCGCGCAGCGCCATGTTGTCGCTCTCCGAGCCGCCCGCCGTGAAGATAATCTCGTCTGACGCGGCGTTTAGCGCCTTTGCGACCTTGTCGCGCGCCTCATAGACGAGCTTTGCCGCGTCGCGCGAGAACGCGTGGATGCCGGACGGGTTGCCGTAGTTCTCCGTAAAGCACGGCAGCATCGCGTCGATGACCTCCTGCCGCACCCGCGTGGTCGCCGCATTGTCAAGATAGATTCGCTGCATGTTCCAATCGCCTCTTTTGCTCGAGATTTTCGTTGAGTAAGTCCTGTATCGTCGTTTCGCGCAGCACGTCGTTGATCCGGTGCTGGAGCGTTAAAAACAGCGGCCGCGCCGCGCAGACGCAGGCGCTCTCGCAGCCCTTGCCGGCGGTGCCGACGCAGTCGACGACGGCCGTCGTCCCCTCCAGCGCCGCCAGCACGCGCTCGACCGAAAGCGTCGCGGGCGGTACCGACAGCGCGTATCCGCCCGAAGCGCCGCGCACGGTCTCGACGATGCCGCTCGTCCGAAGCGTGCGCAGAATCCGCTCGAGATATGCCTGGGAGACGCCCTGGCTCGCCGCGAGCTGCGCAAGCGTCATCGTGCTGCCGCGCGTAACGGCGGCAAGGTCCACGACCGCCTTAAGCCCGTATCTGCCTTTCGTCGAAAGCTTCATTCGTTAATCCCGACCACTCTGGTCGCCTTTCGGCTTCACTATACCAGAATCCAACAGCATTGTCAACATTCTCAACAAAAAAGGCCGCGACAAGCGCGGCCTATCCGATCGCAATCTTACTCGTAGAGCGGGAAGCGCGCGCAAAGCTCGAGCACGGCCCGCTTTACCTCGGGGACCGCCCGCTCGCCGCCTTTTACGACCGCGGCGACAAGGCGGCCGATTTCCCGCATCTCGTCCTCCCGCATGCCGCGCGTCGTGACCGCGGGGGTGCCGTAGCGCACGCCGCTCGTGGCGCGCACGCCCTGCTTCTCAAACGGGATCGTGTTCTTGTTCGCGGTGATATGCGCCGCGTCGAGCAGATGCTGCGCGTCGGCGCCGCTGACGCCGAGCGCGGAGATGTCCGTCAGAATCAGGTGCGTGTCCGTGCCGCCCGCGACCAGCCGGATGCCCTCGCCGCTGAGCGTCTCGGCCAGCGCCTTGGCGTTCTTGACGATCTGGCGCTGGTAGGCGATAAACTCCGGCCGCATCGCCTCATAAAAGCAGACGGCCTTTGCGGCGACGACGTGCATCAGCGGCCCGCCCTGCATGCCGGGGAACACCGCCTTGTCCACGCGGGCGGCAAACTCCCCTTTGCTCAGGATCAGGCCGCCGCGCGGGCCGCGGAGCGTCTTATGCGTCGTGGACGTGACCACGTCCGCGTACGGGAACGGGTTCTCGTGCTCGCCCGCCGCGATCAGGCCGCTGATATGCGCGATGTCGGCCATAAAGAACGCGCCGACATCTTTGGCAATCTCCGAGATGCGGCGAAAATCGATCGCGCGCGGATAGGCGCTCGCGCCCGCGACGATCACCTTCGGCCGGTGTTCATGCGCCTGCCGCTCGAGTCCGTCGTAGTCGATGCGCTCGTCCCGTTCGCTGACGCCGTAGTGCACGAAATTGTAGCGTTTGCCGGACTCCGACGCCTTGCTGCCGTGCGAGAGGTGCCCGCCGTGCGTGAGGCTCATGGACAGGATCGTCTCCCCCGGCTCGGCCAGCGCCATGTACGCGCCCATGTTGGCCTGCGTGCCGGAGTGCGGCTGCACGTTCGCGTGCTCGGCGTGAAAGAGCGCCTTGGCGCGCTCGCGCGCGAGCTCCTCGACCTCGTCGACGTACTCGCAGCCGCCGTAGTAGCGCGCGCCGGGGTATCCCTCGGCGTACTTGTTCGTCAGCGGGCTGCCGAGCGCCGCCATCACCGCGTCGGAAACAAAATTCTCGGATGCGATCAGCTCCAGATGGTTTCTCTGCCGGTTGAGTTCCTGCTCCATGTATTCCGCAAGCACCGGATCGGCGCTGCGGACGCAATCGATCGACATCATACGTTCCTTGTCCCCCCAACTCATTTGTAAAGAAAATCCCCTACAGGGACTCCCGGATCATATCGGCAAACGCCTGCTTGGGCCGCGCGCCGGTGCCCATGTTGACGATCTCGCCGTTGCGAAACACCGCCACGGTAGGAATCGTCAAAACGTGAAAGCGGTCGGCCAGCTCCGGCTCCTCGTCCACGTTGACTTTGCATACGACGGCCTTCCCGTCGAACTCCTCGGCAAGCTGCTCGATAAACGGCCCGATCATGCGGCAAGGCCCGCACCACGGTGCCCAGAAGTCTGCGAACACGGGTTTTTCGGACGCGATGACGTCGTCGAACTCCGCGGCCTTGACATGCAGTACCTTTTCCTGTCCCTGTTCCAAGTATTATTCCTCCTCGTTCCTGAGCACACGAACCATCTTGGGCCGATACGTCTCGCGCGCTTTCCAGCGCCGCTCCAAAAGGTGCAGCGCAAGATACGCGGCCGCACAAAACAGCAGCCCCAGACCCACGGCGGCAATATCCGAGATGCGGCTGCCGGCGGCAAGGCCAATTAGCAGCGCAACAAGCGGCACGCCGTACGCCAGCAGCGTCGCGGACACGACGCGGTTTGCCGCAAGGCGCACCTCGACGCGGTCCCCGACGGCGGCCGAAAGCGTGTTTCTCACGCGCGTCTCCATGTTCCCGTCGGAGAGCGTCAGGCACGCGCCGCAGTGCGCGCAGGCCATGCCGCGCGAAAAGAGCACGACCGCCTCAGCGCCCTCGACCGCCACAACGCGCCCGACGTGCGCGGCCTGCTCCGTCACGGCTTTTCAACCTCGGTGCAGGCGATGTGCAGCTCGGCAAGCTGTTTATCGTCCACGGCGTCCGGCGCGCCCGTCAGCGGACAGGACGCGTTTTGCACCTTCGGGAACGCGATCACGTCGCGGATGCTCCCGCAGCCGCAGATCAGCATCGCTATGCGGTCGAGGCCGTACGCCAGTCCGCCGTGCGGCGGCGGGCCGAAGCGGAACGCGTCGAGCAAAAAGCCGAAGCGGTTCCACGACTCCTCCTTCGTAAAGCCGAGCACGGAGAACATCTTCTCCTGCAGCTCCTGCGAATGGATACGGATCGAGCCGCCGCCGATCTCGACGCCGTTGAGCACGATGTCGTACGCCTTGGCGCGAACCCTGGCCGGGTCCGTGTCGAGCAGCGTCAGGTCCTCGTCCATGGGGCTCGTGAACGGGTGGTGCATGGCGGCAAAGCGGCTGTTCTCCTCGTTCCACTCGAGCAGCGGGAACTCCGTGACCCAAAGCAAATTGTACTTGCCCGGGTCGATCAGGCCAAGCCTGTTGCCGAGGTGGAGCCGCAGCGCGCCCAGCGCCGCGAACACCGTCTCGTCCCTGTCCGCGACGAAGAACGCGATGTCGCCCTCCTTTATGCCGAGGCGCTTCATCAGCGCGGCAAAGCTCTCCTCGCCCATGAACTTGGCAAGCGGCGACTGGACGCCGTCGGCCTTGCAGTTGATCCAGGCCAGGCCCTTCGCGCGGTAGGTCTTTACCACGTCGGCAAGGGCGTCGATCTCCTTGCGCGAGAACTTCTCGCTGCCGCCCGGCACGACGAGCGCGCGCACGGAGCCGCCCTCGGCCACCGCGTTTTCAAACACGGAGAAGCCGCAGCCCTTGATAAGCTCGCTGACGTTGACCAATTCGAGACCGAAGCGTGTGTCCGGCTTGTCGGAGCCGTAGCGCTCCATCGCCTCCGCCCAGGTCAGGCGCGGCAGCGGGAGCTTGACGTCGACGTTCAGCGTGTCGGCAAACAGCGTCTTTAGGAAGCCCTCGTTGACCGCGATCACGTCGTCGGCGTCGACGAACGACATCTCGATGTCGATCTGCGTAAAGTCCGGCTGGCGGTCGGCGCGCAGGTCCTCGTCGCGGAAGCAGCGCGCGATCTGCATGTACCGGTCGTAGCCGGAGAGCATCAGAAGCTGCTTAAACAGCTGCGGGCTCTGCGGAAGCGCATAGAACTTGCCCGGATGCACGCGGCTCGGCACGAGGTAGTCGCGCGCGCCCTCGGGCGTGGACTTGGTCAGCATCGGCGTCTCGATCTCGAGAAAGCCATTGTCCGCGAAGTATTTTCTCGTGCACA
>CAZKGE010000182.1:0-4214 GCA_964552065.1 uncultured Oscillospiraceae bacterium
GCGGCAGCCCGAACGGCAAGAGGTTCGAGGCGGGGCAGACCTGCGGCCCGTCGGGCGGCTGCATTCCGGCCGAGCACCTCGACACGCCGATCGATTACGAGAGCCTGAAAGCCATCGGCTCGATGATGGGTTCCGGCGGACTCATCGTCATGGACGAGGACAACTGCATGGTCGACGTGGCGCGTTTCTTCCTCGAGTTCACGGTGGACGAGAGCTGCGGCAAGTGCACGCCGTGCCGCATCGGCACGCGCAGGCTCCTCGAGATGCTCAATAAGATCACTTCGGGCAAGGCGACGCTCGAGGACCTGGATAAAATGGAGGCTCTGTGCCACTATATTCAGGAGAACTCCCTGTGCGCGCTCGGCCAGACCGCGCCGAACCCCGTGCTCTCGACGCTGCGCTACTTCCGCGACGAATACCTCGCGCACGTGACCGAAAAGCGCTGCCCCGCGGGCGTGTGCAAGAACCTGATGCGCTACATCATCGATCCGGACAAGTGCGTGGGCTGCACGCTGTGCGCCAAGAACTGCCCGGTTTCCTGTATCGCCGGCAAGGTCAAGGAAAAGCACGTGATCGATCAGGACAAGTGCATCAAGTGCGGCGTCTGTATGCAGAACTGCAAGTTCGGCGCCATCTCGAAGAAATAAGGAGGCCGAAACGATGGAAAAGGTCAACATCACAATCAACGGCATGCCGATGCAGGTCCCCGCGGACTACACGATCCTGCAGGCCGCGCACGAGGCGGGCATCCGCATCCCGACGCTTTGCTACCTCAAGGACATCAACGCCATCGCCGCGTGCCGCCTGTGCCTCGTCGAGGTCAAGGGCGCGCGCAGCAACCCGGCGGCCTGCGTGCAGCAGGTGGCCGAGGGCATGGAGATCCAGACGAACACGCCCGCGCTGCGCGCGGCAAGAAAGACCACGCTCGAGCTGATCCTGAGCAACCACCGCATGGACTGCCTAAGCTGCGTGCGCAGCACGGACTGCGAGCTGCAGACGCTGGCGCGCGAGTACGGCGTGGACGAGAAGAAGTACAAGGGCAGCGAGGACCTCTCGCCGCAGATCGAGGCGTCCGCGCCGCACCTTATCCGCGACAACTCCAAGTGCATCCTGTGCCGCCGCTGCGTCGCGGTCTGCCGCCGCAACCAGCACGTGGGCGTCATCGGCACCAACGAGCGCGGCTTCGATACGCATGTCGGCAGCCCGTTCGACATGCCGCTGGCCAACACCTCCTGCATCAACTGCGGCCAGTGCATCGCGGTCTGCCCGACCGGCGCTTTGACCGAGCGCGACGATACCGAAGCGGTCTGGGCGGCGCTCGCCGATCCCAAGAAGCACGTCGTCGTCGGCCCCGCGCCCAGCGTGCGCGCGCAGCTCGGCGAGTGCTTCGGCATGCCGATCGGCACGAATACCGAGGGCAAGCTCGTCGCGGCGCTTCGGAGGCTCGGCTTCGACAAGGTGTTCGACGTCGACTTTGCGGCGGACGTGACGATCCTGGAGGAGGGCACCGAGCTGCTCGACCGGCTCAAGAACGGCGGCAAGCTCCCGCTGATCACGTCCTGCTCGCCCGGCTGGATCAAGTTCTGCGAGCATTACTATCCGGACATGATCGAGAACCTCTCCTCGTGCAAGAGCCCGCAGCAGATGTTCGGCGCGCTGGTCAAGACCTATTACGCCGAGAAGAACGGCATCGACCCCAAGGACATCTTCGTCGTGTCGGTCATGCCGTGCACGGCCAAGAAGTTCGAGGTCGCGCGCGAGAACCAGAACGCGGCGGGCGTGCCGGACGTGGACGTGTCGCTGATCACGCGCGAGCTGGCCAACATGATCGAGCAGGCCGGCATCGTGTTCACCGAGCTGCCGGACGAGGAGTTCGACCCGGCGCTGGGCATCGCGTCCGGCGCGGGACATATCTTCGGCGCGACCGGCGGCGTGATGGAGGCGGCGCTGCGCACCGTCGCGGAGATCGTGACCGGCAAGCCCCTGCCGTCCGTCGACTTTGCCGCCGTGCGCGGCGTGGAGGGCATCAAGGAGGCCGAATACGACCTGGCCGGCACGAAGGTGCGCGTCGCGGTCACGAGCGGTCTCGAGAACGCCAGCAAGCTCCTCGACATGATCAAGTCCGGCGAAAAGGACTATACGTTCGTCGAGATCATGGCCTGCCCCGGTGGCTGCGTCAACGGCGGCGGCCAGCCGCATCAGCCCGGCTATGTAAGAAACTTCGTCGACCTGCGCGCCGAGCGCGCCAAGGCGCTCTACAGCGAGGACAAGAAGATGGACCTGCGCAAGAGCCACGAAAACCCCATGGTCAAGGAGCTGTACGACAGCTACCTCGAGAAGCCCGGCTCCCACAAGGCGCATCACCTGCTGCACACGACCTACGTGCGCCGCAAGGTCTATTGACAACGCGCCCCCGCCGCGCATGGGATGGACGCGGCCGAAGGGAACGCGTGGATAAACGACAAAAAGGGGACCGCGAACGCGGTCCCCTTTTTGATGGGAGACGGGGAACGGGGAACGGGGGAGGACGTGTAGGGGCTTCGCCCTCAACGTTCCTGCAGGCTCGTTCTCCCCCCCAAACAAAAGCGGCCGCCCTTCTGGGCGGCCGCTCAAACGCATCCCAAGCCGCGTTACGGCGCGGTCGTGGGGCTTGTGGACGGGTTGGGGGAGGTGGAGGCCGCGGGCTGTGCGGTCACGGACGCGGGCGACGTGCTCGCGCCGGGCGAGGTCGACGGCGACGGCGTGCGGAGCTTAGCGGTGTCGGCGTCGACGGCCGTGGCGCTGAACATCAGCAAAAGCGTCGACTGGCCGGCCTTGCCGTCCGCCATCAGGCCGTTGTCCTGCTGGAACTTCTGCACGGCGGACACCGTCGTCGGGCCGTAATAGCCGGTGGGCGCCTCCTTCATATACTTGAGGACGACGAGGCGGTTCTGCAGGTACGTGACGCGGCCGACGCCGCCGATCTTGTCGTACAGCGAGTCGTCGGTGTCGCCGGTCGTATACCAGAACGCCTTGGCCTGATCGCTCATCAGAAGGTCGTAAGTTTTCTGGCCGCACCAGCCGTCCCAGTCGTCGGAATTCTCAAAATTGCGGAGCTGGAAGCGGCGGATGCCGTTCTTGGTCGCGGGTCCGTACTTGGTGGTGTAGCCTTCGGCCGGCTGTTCCATATAGCCGAGCGCGACGAGCCGTTCCTGAATGCCGGCCACAACGTCGGCGACCGACCAAAGTTTGAGCGGTTCCTCGAGCGTGACGCCGGGGGTCGCGGTGGGCTCGGCTGTCGGCGCGGGGGTGGAGATCGGCGGCAGCGTCGGCGAGGGCGTCGCGGCGTTCTCGATGGCAAGCTGGTCCTCAATGGGTTCGACCTTCGTGTTCTTGGGCAATAAAACAACCAGCAGAATAACGGCAATCAGACCGACGATAACGAGACCGCCGGCCAATATCAAAGCTTTCGACGGCAGGGACGCCAAATATCTCCCCAGCCCGCGCATGACGCGCCGAAAGCCGCGCTTTTTTTTCTTATGGCGCGGCGGTCGGTCGAGGCGATCATATTCCATGCATTTCCCTCCTCCGGTGGGGATGACACGTTTTGCCGCGGCGCGTTTTAACGAACAAAAAACGGCGCGAACGGCTAGCTTTCCCCCCATATCAATTGCGATTCTAGTGTACCACAGCCACAGGGGGTGGATTCCCACATATTTTGTGAAAATTGTATGGATAATTTGTTAATGATGTGAGAAAATGCGGTTTTCGCATAAACGCGCGCGCCTTTCTCGGTAAACGCGGCCAAATCTGATATATTCTGTCTGTAAAACCGCGCGGTTTTCCCCACATTTACCGTTCAATCCGCGGCCCCGGCGCGCATTGAAAAGGAGCCGCGCCGGACCCGGCGGGCTCCCATACGCACGAAAAAACTCAGCCCAGGATTTTTGCCGTCGCGCTCGCGCCGATGCGCGTGGCGCCAGCCTGGATCATGGCCTCGGCCTGCTCGCGCGTGCGCACGCCGCCGCTGGCCTTGACGCCCATTTTCGCGCCGGCCGAGCAGCGCATGAGGGCGATGTCCGCCGCGGTCGCACCGCCGGTGGAGAAGCCCGTGGACGTTTTGACAAAGTCCGCGCAGGCGGCCTCGGCAATCTCGCACGCGCGCACCTTCTCCTCGTCCGTGAGCAGGCAGGTTTCGAGTATGACCTTGACGAGCGCGCGGCCGCGGACGGCCT
>CAZKGE010000183.1:0-4180 GCA_964552065.1 uncultured Oscillospiraceae bacterium
TGCTTGAGCTTCTGCAGGATCATCGCCGAGATCTCCTGCGGCGTGTATTCCTTGCCCTCGATCTTTACCTTCCGCGCCGAACCCATATCGCGCTTGATCGAGGAGACCGTCCTGTCCGGGTTCGTAATTGCCTGGCGCTTGGCGATCATGCCGACCATGCGCTCCCCGTCCTTGAACGCGACGACGGACGGCGTCGTGCGCGCTCCCTCGGAATTGGGGATGACGACGGGCTCGCCGCCTTCCAGAATCGCCACGCAGGAGTTCGTGGTGCCCAGGTCGATGCCAATGATTTTTCCCATATGTTTCGTCCTCCAATATATTCTTTAATACTTATTATTCGGCAACCTTTACGATGCTATGACGGAGGATGGTTTCTCCCATCCGATAGCCCTTCTGCAGCACCTCCAGGATATCGCCTTCCTCGCGGCCCTCCGCCTTTTCGCGGAACACCGCGTTGTGCAGCCGCGGATCAAATTTTCCCGACGCGTCGACCTCGGTCACGCCGAGCTTCTCAAGCGCCGCGCCGAACTGCCGGTACACCATCTCGACCCCGGAGCGCCAGCTTTCGGGCGCGTCGGCGCCCATCTGCAAAGCCGCCGAAAAGTTGTCGAGCATCGGCAGCAGCTCGGAAACCGCGGTCCTCACGCCCTCGTCGAAGCTGTCCCTGCGGACGGACGCGTTGCGCTTGCGGAAATTGTCGAAATCCGCCATGGTCCGCTGCAAGAGCGCCACCGTCTCGTCCTTCTCCTTCTTAAGGTCCGCGATGTGCTGCTGCACCTTGGAAAACTCCTCGGCGGTCAGCGTGTAGGTCTCCGGCGAAGCGTTCTGCTCGGCCGCGCCCGCGCCGGCGGCGTTTACCGCCGCCCCATCCGCCGGAGCCTGCCGCTCCGCGCCGTCCTGCCTGCCGGCAGCCGTTTCGTCGAGGTGGTCCTTGTCTTTCCTGCTCAATTTACCGTCTGTCCTCCTCCATGTAGTTCGTCAGCACGTCGCCAAGGCTCCGCCGCACAAATTCCAGCACGGAAAGCACCTTGCCGTAGTGCATGCGCGTCGGCCCGATCACGCCGATCGAGCCCATCGGCTCGTCGCCGATACGGTAGGTCGCGGTCACGATGCTGCAGTCCTTGAGCTGCTCGTGCTCGTTCTCCATGCCGATCGTGATCGAAAACTCCATCGCGCTGGCCTTTGTGAGCATGTTGTACAGCGCGTCGCGCCCCTCGACCGCGGCAAGGAAGGTTTTAGCCTTGTTCATGTCCGCGTATTCGGGATAGGTCAGCATATTCGTCGTGCCCGAGAGCTCGACGTTCCGCGCCGTCGGCGAGAGCTTGCGCTCGACCGCCTCGAGCATCGTGTTCAAAAACTCGCGGCGGCGGTAGAACTCGTCGCCCAGCTCCGAGATCACGCGCTCGCCGATGACGTCCATGCGGCAGTCGTAGAACCGCTCGCTCATCAAGTGCGACAGTTTATCGAGTTCCGCGCCGGTCATGTTGTCCGGCACGCGGATGATCGCGTCCTTGGCAAAGCCCGTGTCGGTCACGATCACCACGAGCGCCTTGCCCTCGATGAGCGGCACGATCTGGATGCGCCGCAGCCGGTTTGCCGCCAGCATGGGCGGCAGCACCATGGCCGTATACTGCGTCACGGCGGACAGCGCGTGCGCCGTCTGCTTCATGACCTGCTCGATCTCGTCGATATGCGAATCAAAGTGCGCGCGCATCAGCTTGATCTCGTCCGGGGAAAGCTGCGCGCGGTGCACGATCGAGTTGACGTACAGCCGGTACGCCTTGTCGGACGGGATGCGCCCGGCCGACGTATGCGGCTGCTCGAGGTAGCCGAGGTCCTCAAGGTCCGCCATTTCGTTGCGGATCGTCGCGCTCGACAGGTTGAAGCCGTCCCTGCGGCTGATCGAGCGCGAACCCACGGGGGAGGCGGACAGGACATATTCGTCGATGATGGCCTTCAGAATCTGAAGCTTCCGGGGGTCCAGCTCCACCGCTTCCGCCTCCTTTCGCTGTTGTTAGCACTCTATCAAATTGAGTGCTAACCACTGTGAAAAAAATAGCACTCCGCGGCTCCAAAGTCAAGGGAATGCTGTTGCAAGAATGTGACAATTAGGTGAATTCGCCCCCGGCGGACGGGCGGCGGGTTTTGGGCCGCCGGTCGCGCGTTTTTCAGCGCGGGAGCGCGCGAACCGAAGCAAAGCGGCGCGGAAGATTCAACCAGCGGTGAAAAACTGTCCGGTCTGGCCGCGCCCACGGGGGCGGCGCGAACGGCCGCCTTTACCGCATGAACAGCTCCAGCGCCGCGTTCTGCAGGTCCAGGCCGCGCTTTGTCAGCGCAAGGCGCGGTTCGGTTTCGGCAAGCCAGCCGCGGCGAGAAAGCTCCGCGAGCGCGTCGGGGTACGCGTCCCAAAGCGAAATCCTAAACCGCTCGAAGAACGCGCGCTTGTCAAGGCCGCTTACGCGCCGCAGACCGAGCATGACCGTCTCAAACAGTTCCTCGGCACGCGGGATGCGCTGTGTCGCCGCGACCGGGCGGCGGCGTTCGGTGATCGCGGCAAAGTACGCGTCGAGGTCCGCCTCGTTTTCCCAGCGCGTCCACGAAAGCGCGCCGGTTTCGATGTCCGGCAGACGCAAACACGAGTGCGCGGCGGCCCCAACCCCAATATATTCGCCGTTGTCCCAGTAGTTGCAGTTGTGGCGGCAGAAGAAGCCGGGCTTGGCAAAATTGGAGATCTCATAGCGGCAGAACCCGTTTTCCTCGAGGAACTCCGCGCCCGCGTCCTGCATGTCCGCGACGAGATCGGGATCGGGCAGCGCAATCTCCCCCGCGGCGGCGCGCCGCTCAAGCGGCGTGCCTTCCTCGAGGATCAGCGCGTAGGCCGAGACGTGCTCAACGCCGAGGTCAACGACGCGCTTGAGCGTGTCGAGGTACTGCGCCATCGTCTGGCCCGGCAGGCCGTGCATCACGTCGGCGTTGACGTTGCAAAAGCCGGCCCCGCGCGCGTACTCCAGCGTGTCGAGAAACTGCTTGTACGTGTGGATTCGGCCGATCGCGGTAAGCAGCGCGCCGTCCGCGGACTGCAGGCCGATCGAGAGCCGGTTCGCGCCCGCTTCGCGGTAGCGTGCAAGCTTCTCGGGCGAGGCCGTGCCGGGGTTGCACTCGACCGTGATTTCGGCGTCCGGCGCGATGGGGAACGTGCCCCGCAGCGCGGAGAGGATGCGCGTAAACTGCGCGCCCCAAAGCAGCGACGGCGTGCCGCCGCCGAAGAACACGGTGTCCACGGCAACGCGCGGCAGCGCCGCGCCGGTCAGTTGTATCTCGGCCAGCAGCGCGTCGATATACGCGCCGAGCCGTTCCGCCCGCGCGTACGAGACGAAGTCGCAGTAGTCGCACTTTTTGACGCAGAACGGGATGTGGAAGTATACGCCCGCCATGTTCAGTCGATGCGCAGCACGCTCATGAACGCCTCGCTCGGCACCTGCACGGTGCCGACCTGCCGCATGCGCTTCTTGCCCTCCTTCTGTTTCTCGAGCAGCTTCTTCTTGCGCGACACGTCGCCGCCGTAGCACTTGGCGAGCACGTCCTTGCGCACGGCCCCGACCGTCTCGCGCGCGATGATCTTGCCGCCGATGGCCGCCTGCACCGGGATCTCGAACTGCTGGCGCGGGATTACGTCCTTGAGCTTTTCCGCGATCGCGCGGCCTTTGCCATACGCCTTGTCCCTGTGCACGATCGTGGTCAAAGCGTCGCAGACGTCGCCGTTGAGCAGAAAATCCAGCTTGACCAGTTCGCTCCTTTGATATTCGCGCAGCTCGTAATCAAACGACGCGTAGCCGCGGCTCCGTGACTTTAGCTGGTCGAAGAAGTCGTAGATGATCTCGTTAAGCGGCAAAATGTAGCTAATGTTGACGCGCGAGTCGTCGACGTAGTGCATGTCCACGTAGATGCCGCGCTTCTCCTGGCAAAGCTCCATGATCGGGCCCATGAACGAGGCAGGCGTCATGATCGTGGCGTTGACGACCGGCTCCTCCATATAGTCGATCTCGGTCGCCGCCGGCAGGCTCGTGGGGTTGTCGATCCGCTTCTCCTCGCCCGCCGTGGTTTTGACCTTGTAGATGACCGACGGCGCGGTCGTGATCAGGTCGAGGTCGAACTCGCGCTCGAGCCGCTCCTGGATGAT
>CAZKGE010000184.1:0-2540 GCA_964552065.1 uncultured Oscillospiraceae bacterium
GGGCTACGCCCTCAAACACCCTGTCAAGGGACACGTCCCTTGAGTACCCCTTTCTGCAAAGCGTGAGGTTTCGCATCCTACCCGTACGTCGGGTTTCCAAAGGGGGTCTCCCCCTTTGGTAGCGTACAGGGGCAAAGCCCCTGCAAAGGGGTGCGGAGGCAGCGCCCCCGCAAAAAACAAAACCTCCGCCCATCCCCTCCCCCAAACAAAAGCGGCCGCGCTCTGCGCGGCCGCTTCCCATCTCCCCCGATCCTAATTCCCAAGTTTCTGAAACAACGGCTTTACCGCCGGATACAGCTGCGTAAACACGCGGTACCGCTCCTCGTAGCGCGCGGCAAGATGCGCGTTCGGCAGCTCCGTTACGGAGACGCGGACCAGCGCCCCCGCGGCCTCGGCCACCGAGGCGTACTCCCCGCAGGCGACCGCCGCAAGCATGGCGGCGCCGTAACCGGGGCCCTCCTCGAACGGCAGGAGCTCGAGAGGCAGATTCAGCACGTTGGATATGATCTTCCGCCACAGCGCGCTCTTTGCGCCGCCGCCGCAGATACGGCTTGCGGCGATCGTAATTCCCAGCGACCTGGCGACCTCGAACGAATCGCGGATCGCGAACGCCACGCCCTCGAGCACCGCTTGCGTCATGTCCGCGCGAATCGTGTCCATCGTCATGCCGATGAACGCGCCGCGCGCGAGCGGGTCGTTGTGCGGCGAGCGCTCGCCCATGAGGTACGGCAGGAAGAACACGGGGTTTTTGCCGAGCCGGCCCGGCACGATCGCCTGCTGGTTGCCCGCGTAGTCGCCGGTGCCGACGATCTGCTCCATCCACCATTTGTTGCACGAGGCGGCGGAGAGCATGCAGCCCATCAAATGATACCGCCCGTCCGCATGCGCGAACGCGTGCAGGGCGTTATGCCCGTCGACGCGGAACTCCCGGCTCGCAATGAAGACCGTGCCGCTCGTACCGAGCGAGAGATTGCAGCGCCCGTCCCCGACCGTGCCGGTTCCGACAGCCGCGGCGGCGTTGTCCCCCGCTCCGGCGGCGACCCGGACAGCGGCCGGGAGACCGAGCGCTTCCGCAATCGGCGGCAGGATGACGCCGGCCGATTCGTAGCTTTCAAACACCGTAGCCATCTGCGCGCGCGAAAGATTGCAGAGCGAGAGCATCTCGTCCGACCATCGGCGGTTCTTCACGTCGAACAGCAGCGTGCCGGACGCGTCGGACGCGTCGGTGCAGTGCACGCCCGTGAGCCGGTAGGCCAGGTAATCCTTGGGCAGCATGATCTTGTCGATCTTTTCAAACAGCTCCGGCTCGTTCCTCCGCATCCAAAGGAGCTTCGGCGCGGTGAAGCCCGCAAACGCGATGTTGCCCGTGCGCGCAGACAGCGTCTCGCGGCCGACGGTCTCGTTGAGATACCGCACCTCCTCAGCCGTGCGCCCGTCGTTCCACAGAATCGCCGGGCGCAGCACGCGGCCCTCCCTGTCCAGCGCGACGAGGCCGTGCATCTGCCCGCCGAAGCTGACGCCCGCAATCCGCTTCCGGTCGCAGTCCCGTATCAGCTCGGACAGTCCGTCGAGCGTCTGCGTCCACCAATCCTCGGGGTTCTGCTCCGACCAGCCCGGGCGCGGAAAATACAGCGGGTACTCGCGCGTCACGGTTTTCCGCACGATGCCCGCCGCGTCCATGAGTAAAAGCTTGACCGACGAGGTCCCTATATCGATCCCGATGTACAGCATAGTCCGGCCGCCCTTTATCCGTTTTCGCTTCCGCCCCGTTTGTGCCGGTCCGGCGGGGACCGTCAGCCCTCCAGAATGTACTGGTTGAGCACGGTCTCGAGGTATTCCTGCCTGCCGGACGCGTTCTTCTCCGCGCCGTGGATCAGCGCGTACGCCTCGAGCTCCGCAAAGCCCACGCGGCCGCTCACGATGTCCTTGCCGATGCCGGTCGTGTAGCTCTCATAGCGCTTGGCCTTGAACTGCTCGAACACGCCGTCGGCAAGGAGCCTGGCCGCCGCGCGCAGCCCCTTGGCGAACGCGTCCATGCCGGCGATGTACGCGAGGAACAGGTCGTCCTCCTGGAACGACGCGCGGCGCACCTTGGCGTCGAAGTTCAGGCCGCCGCTCGTAAAGCCGCCCGCCAGCAGGACCTCGTACATGGCCAGCGTCGTGTCGTATACGTTCGTCGGGAACTGGTCCGTGTCCCAGCCGAGCTGCGGGTCGCCGATGTTGGCGTCCACGCTGCCGAACACGCCGTTGATGCGCGCCATGTTCAGCTCGTGCTGGAACGTATGCGCGGCCAATGTGGCGTGGTTGGCCTCCACGTTCATCTTAAAGCTGCCGATGAGGTTATATCCGCGCAAAAAGGCCAGCACGCTCGCCACGTCGAAATCATACTGGTGCTTGGTCGGCTCCTTGGGCTTGGGCTCGATCAGAAACTGGCCGGTAAAGCCGATCTCTTTGGCGTAGTCGACCGCCATGCGCAGGAGCCGCGCGAGGTTATCGAGCTCGAGCAAAGTGTCGGTGTTGAGCAGCGTCTCGTACCCCTC
>CAZKGE010000184.1:2550-4178 GCA_964552065.1 uncultured Oscillospiraceae bacterium
TCGTCACCTCAATCGCCTTCTTGATCTGCGCGGCGGCATAGGCAAACACGCTCGCGTTGCACGAGGTCGCCGCGCCGTGCACGAACTTGTCGTCCCCAAAGCAGTTCGACGTGCCCCAGAGGCACTTGATGCCCGTACGCTGCATCTCCTGCTTGACCACGGCCACGACCCCGTCGAGGATCTGGTTCGTTTCAAGCAGCGTTTTGCCGCGCGGGGCCAGGTCGGCGTCGTGGAAGCAGAAGTAGCCGATGCCAAGCTTCTCCATGAACTCGAACGCCGCGTGGACGCGCTCGACGGCGCGCGATACGGGGTCCTCGATCTCGTCCCAGGGCCGGTATATCGTGACGCCGCCGAACGGGTCGACCCCGCGGAACGTGAACGTGTGCCACCAGGACATCGCAAAGCGCAGCTGCTCGCGCATGGGTTTCCCGGCGACAACCTCGTCGGGGTTGTAATACTTGAACGAAAACGGGTTTTTGCTCCTCGGTCCCTCGTAGCGGACCGTTTCGATGCCCTCAAAATACGCCATGGACCATTTCCTCCCTCCGCTCGTTACACGATCGCCTTGGCCGCCCTGCGCTTGGAGACCACGTCGAATATCACCGCGCCCAGCGTGACCAGGCCCTTGACAACCTTTTGATAGTTGGAGTCGACGCCGATGATGTTCATGCCCAGGTTGAGCACGCCCATGAGCACCGCGCCGATGACCGCGCCGCTCACCGTACCGGTGCCGCCGTAGGCGGAGGCGCCGCCGATGAAGCACGCGCCGATGGCGTCGAGCTCGTAGTTCGTGCCCGCGGCCGGGTTCGCGCTCGTAAAGCGCGCCGCGACGACGAGC
This sequence comes from uncultured Oscillospiraceae bacterium, assembly GCA_964552065.1. GTDB lineage: Bacteria > Bacillota > Clostridia > Christensenellales > CAG-138 > CAZKGE01. Next base: position 3,389 of record CAZKGE010000184.1, read on the forward strand.
GCGGCCAGGGCGCTTAGAAACGACACGTTCACGTACGCGGAGAAGTAGATCCTATTCGTATTGATGCCCGAGAGCTTGGTCGCCTTCTCGTTGCCGCCGAGCGCGTAGAAGTGCCGGCCGAACGTCGTGTTGGCGGTGATGTAGGCGTAGATGGCGACGATGCCGATGAGCCACAAAAGGATGTACGGCACGCCCTTATACATGGAGAGCTTGACCATGAGCAGCATCACGATGCCGCAGATCACGACGAGGCGCGTGTACAGCGAGACGGGGTTTTCGGTCTTGTAGCCCTTCCGCCGTTTACTGATGTTGCCGAGCACCGTGGCCACGATCAGCACGAGGCACGCGAGCACGCCGAATATGACCGACGAATAGCGCACCGTATCGGTGTCGATCGCCGGGATGAACACGTAGTTGTTGAATATGGACAGGAACGAGTCCGGAAAGCCGGAGATCGTAAGGCCCCCGAGTATCGCCTGCGCAAGGCCCCGGAACAGCAGATTGCCCGACAATGTAACGATAAACGGCGGGATGCGCACATAGGCGATCCAGAACCCCTGCCACACGCCGATCGCCACGCCGATGAGCAGGCAGAGCGCCATCGACACGTACGGGTCCCAGTGGTGGTTGACCATCAATACGCCCAGTATCGCGCCGACCAGGCAGACCGTCGAACCGACCGAGAGGTCGATGTTGCCGCCCGTTAGAATGCACAGCAGCATGCCCACGGCGAGGATGACGACGTAGGAGTTCTGCATGATGAGGTTGTTGACGTTCTGCGGAAGGAACA
>CAZKGE010000185.1:0-4162 GCA_964552065.1 uncultured Oscillospiraceae bacterium
CTGTGACCCCTTGCTTGTAAGGCAAGTGCTCTCCCAGCTGAGCTATGCTCCCCCACACACGCAAATGCGCAAGCATTAGTATACCGTATGAAAATGTCGGTGTCAACGGAAAATTACTCGAACGAATAGAGTTGCCGCGCCATTTGGGCGACCAGCGTCTCGTCCGCGCAGTAGCAGCGTTTTCCATTCATCGAGACGGAATTGACCGGTAAAATCTTGTATTCGTAATTGCCGGAGGGGATCTTTCTGGCCGCGCCCAGCAGCATCAAATACTGGCTCGTCGACAGGTTCCCACCCACGCAACCCGCGGCCGCCGCCTTCATCGCGGCGATGCGGATCAGGCCGATCGACCGGAGCTCCGTCACGTAGGCCGATAAAAGCGTCTGCATCCTGGTGATGCGGATCAGCTCCTCGGCGCCGTCCCCGGACCCGATGTAGTCCGCCGCGGCCGTGCCGTCGACGCGCTTGCCGGCAAGCTCGACGCCGCCCGCCGCGTTGATGCAGTCCTTAAGCCCTTCCATCTCGAGCGAAATAAACAGCGAAAAATCCACCGGCACGGCCGTAGAGAGAGCGGCGAGCGCCGACTTGGCGCTTTTTTGCCGCGAGAGCGACCGGTCGCCGGAATCCAGCAGGTTTTTCGGCACGAATATCATCGTGCAGCTTCTGTCGCGGATGGCGACGATGACGGCTATGTCCAGGCCGCCGTCCTTTGCAAAGCCGAGCAATACAAAATCCATGCTCTCTTCGGTGAAAGAGGTTTTGCCGAGCCTGATCAGCTCCGGTCCGGCCGTGGGCGACGACGGCGCTTCCGGCGTTTTAAGCGCTTCGGGGCTCGCCGACGGCGACGGCTCCGGCGTTGTGACCGTGAACACTTCGGCAAGCGGTTCCGGCGTATTTGGCGCCGCCTGGCTTTGCACATCGCTCTCCTCCCCCGCGGGCGCGTTCGGCGACGGTTCCGGCTTGAGCTCGCGCGCGATAAAGCCGCCGAACAGCCGGATCACGGCGTATACGAACAAAAACGAGAGCGCGAGAAAAGCCGCGGTCGCGGCCATCGTTTTTGCGCGCGGCTTTGCCAGGAGAGCTTTACCCGATTCGAGGATGCGTGTGAGCTGCTTCATGGCGCTTAGTTTGCGTCGTTTTCATTGCCATATTCCGAAAAGCCGTATATAATATCCCAAATAATATTAAGCAAGGATCAGTGATTTTCATGAAATCGGCAAGCTTACGAAAACTCGTTGCGGCGTCCATCCTGTCCGCCCTCATCATCGTGATGTCCGTCATGCCCTACACAGGCTATATCAGCTACGGCACGATCGAGATCACGACGCTGCACATCGTCGTCATACTTGGCGCGGTGCTGCTCGGCTGGAAGTACGGCGCGCTGCTCGGCCTCGTCTGGGGCGTTACCTGTTTAATCCGCGCGTATGCGACCGTCATTTACCTGCCGTTCGGGTTCGGCAACCCGCTCGTCTCCGTGCTGCCGCGCATCCTCGTCGGCATCGTCGCCGGCCTTGTGTTCGGCGCGCTGCAAAAAACGCGCGTGCGCACGACCGTTTCGCTCCTCGCCGCCACCGTGGCGAGTACGCTCACGAACACCGTGCTCGTGCTTACGGCGATGTCGATCTTCTGCCGCACGTCCATGGCCGCCGCCATCTCGACGATCATCACGACGCTGATCAGCGTCAACGGCTCGATCGAGCTTGTTGCGGCGATCATCATCGTGCCCGCGATCTATTTCGTGCTGCAGCCGCACGAGTCCGTGCTCGGCATCGACTTTGGCGCGTCCACCGTCAAGCTCGCCGTCGTGCAGCGCGGCCGCTGCATCAACGCCGTCCGCAAGCTCGACGACGAATCGCTTGAGACCGCGATCGACCGCGTGGGCGCGGCGGGCGTTTCCCGCGTCGCCATCACTGGCGTCGGCGCGTCGTTCGTCGAGGGCAACATCCGCGGCCTGCCGACCAAGCGGGTCGACGAGTTCGTCTCCATGTACCGCGGCGCGGAGCGCTGCTCGAAGAAGCGCAACTGCCTGATCGTCTCCGTCGGCACGGGCACGTCGTTTGTGCGGCTGACCCCGTTGCGCGCCTGGCACGTCGGCGGCACCGGCATCGGCGGCGGCATGCTGCGCGGCCTGTCCACAAAGCTCTGCGGCACGGGCGACCTTGCCGAGCTGACCGAGCTTGCGAGAAAGGGCAAGTATGAGAACATCGATCTGCTGCTTAGCGACGTGTGCAGCGGCACGATCAGCAACCTCCGGCCCGAGACGACCGTAGCCAACCTGCAAAAGCTCGACACCGCCTCGCGCGAGGACATTGCGCTCGGCATACTGAACCTGACGTTCCAGAGCATCGGCGTCATGGCCGCGTTCGCGGTCCAGAAGCACCTCACGCGCACGATCGTCGTCGTCGGCACGATTACCGACATGCCGATTGCCGCGGACATCTTCGCCGAGGTGGCCAAGCTCCACAACGTGACGTTCGTCATCCCCGACAACGCGGCGTTCGTCACCGCCATCGGCGCCGCGACGCTGTAAATAACCGGAGGTACGCATTCATGACGCAGGTTTTACTCGCAATCCTGGGCTTCGGCACCGTCGGCCGAGGCGTGTACCGCATTTTGACCGAGTCGCGCGACGCTATCCGCAGCCGCGAGCAGCTCGACATCGAGGTAAAACGCATTGTCGAGTGCGACATCGACCGCGCGGCAAGCTTCGGTCTTGCCCCGCGCGAGAGCATGACCGACTCGTTCGACGACGTGCTCGCCGATCCCGGCATCTCCATTGTCGTCGAGTGCATCGGCGGCATCGAGCCCGCGCGGACGTACATCCTGCGCGCCCTCGAGGCCGGCAAGACCGTTGTGACCTCCAATAAGGAGGTCGTGAGCAAGCACTGGCATGAGTTCGTCGCCGCCGCGAAACAGAGCGGCGCGGGGCTGTATATCGAGGCGACCGTCTGCGGCGGCATCCCCGTCATCCGCACGCTGATCGACGGGATGCAGGGCAACAGCATCACGCGCGTGATGGGCATCGTCAACGGCACGACAAACTATATCCTGACCAACATGGCCGAGCACGGCGCGGACTTTGCCGAAACGCTTGCCGAGGCGCAGAAGCTCGGCTACGCGGAGGCGAACCCGACCGCGGACGTAGAGGGCTTCGATGCGGCGTATAAGCTGTCGATCCTCGCCTCGCTCGCGTTCCGCGCGCATCTGCCGGTGTCCGCCATCTACCGCGAGGGCATCACGAAGCTAGCCAGCGCCGACTTTGCCGCGGCGCGCGAGCTCGGGTACGTCATCAAGCTCCTGGCGATCGGCAAAAACGACGCGGGCGGCATCGAGGCGCATGTGCACCCGACCATGCTGAAGCGCTCACACCCGCTCGCCGCCGTCTCGGGCGTGTTCAACGCCGCGTTTCTCACCGGCGACGCCGTCGGCGACCTGATGCTGTACGGCCGCGGCGCGGGTTCGCTGCCGACGGGCAGCGCGATCGTCTCCGACATCGTCTACGCCTGCCACACGCAAGGGCGCCATAAGCTTCCCGCGTTTACGCTGGAGGCCGATATTGCCCGGGACGTTCGCTTCAACCCCGACTTTACCTGCGGCGGCTGCGTGCGGCTGCACCTGGACAATTCCGCGCAATCGGCCGCCGAGGTCGCCGACGCGTTCGCGCATGCCGGCGTCGCCGTGGAAAGCATTTTGCAGCTGTCCGACTCGACCGAGACGGCGTCGCATGTCGCCGTGCTGACGCGTCCGGCCAAGGAAAACATGCTGCAGGCGGCGCTTGCCGCGCTCCGGCTGCTGCCGTGCGTCAAGTCGGTGGACAGCTGCCTGCGCGTGGAGGCGTAGATTGGCCGGGAGGTTTTAGAGCCCGAGGGATTGCGGTGTACGATGATTGCAACGCCGCGCGCAAACAGCGCGCGGCGTCGCGCGTGCACCGGCGCGCGCGGTCACGCTGCGGGGCGCGGGTATTGTTTTTTTGTCTGCTTGAGCGCCCCACCCGGCCACAGCCTGTTCCTATGGGAATTCCCAAAAAAGCCTTGCAAAAGCAGCGCCGTTTCGCTATAATGATTGACGTTGCATGCGAGAAATGCTGATGTAGCTCAGTCGGTAGAGCACCTCATTGGTAATGAGGAGGTAGGCAGTTCGAATCTGCTCATCAGCTCCAAAA
>CAZKGE010000186.1:0-4125 GCA_964552065.1 uncultured Oscillospiraceae bacterium
TGGCGGGTGCGCTCAAACTCGCGTGCTGTTCCTGCGGGTTTCCAAAGGGATTAGTCCCTTTGGTGGGGGCTCGGGGGCAAAGCCCCCGGACGGGACCTGGGGGCGGAGCCCCCAAACGTAGCCCCTTTCGGGTTCGGGGACAAAGCCCCCGAACCGTACCCCGTACCCCTTCCCTACGACTGCTTCGTGTCCGCCTTGCTGCCCAGCGTGACCGTGAGCTGCTGCTCGGCGTACTGGCCGTTGTTCGCGCGGGCCACGGTGACCTGCACGGTCGTGCCGGCCGCGTAGTAGCCGAGCATCTCGACCAGCGCGTTCGAGCTTGTGACGGACTCGCCGTCGAACTTGACGATGATGTCGCCTTTTAGCATGCCGCCGTTTGCGGCCGGGCCGTTTGCGGTCACCTCGGCGACGTACGCGCCCTGCGGCATGCCGTACATGCTGACCGCGTCGCTCGTGACGGTCGCGCACGTGATGCCGAGGTACGACGCGTCGCTCGCGGCGACCTTGTAGCGCGTTTCATGGTTCATCAGATCGTTCAGGACCGGTTCAGCGGCCGAGATCGGGATTGCGTAGCCCATGCCCTCGACGGCGCTGTCCGCGTACTTGACCGCGTTGATGCCGATCAGCTCGCCCTTCATGTTCAGGAGCGCGCCGCCGCTGTTGCCGGGATTGATCGCGGCGTCGGTCTGGATCAGCTTCCTGTCGACGCCGTCGACCGTCACCTCGCGGTTGAGCGCGCTGATGTAGCCCGCCGTCACGGACTGGCCGTAGCCCAGCGCGTTACCGATCGCGACGACCTGCTCGCCCACGGCGAGCGCGTCGGAATCGCCGGTCGTGATGACCTTGATCGCCTTGAGCGTGTCGGCCGGGATGTCGGACAGCTTTACGGCGATGACCGCAAGGTCGCTGTCGGGGTCGGTACCCTTGACCTGCGCCTCGGCCGCGCTGTTGTCGACAAACGCGACGGACAGCGTGCTGGCGCCGGAGACCACGTGGTAGTTGGTCGCGACCAGAAGCTCGGTGTCCGTCTGACCGACGATGATGCCGCTGCCGCTGCTCTCGCTCTCATACTGCTGCGCGCCGCCGCCGAAGAAATAGTTCTGGATCTCTTGAATGCTCTTGTTCGTGATCGCGACGATCGCGGGCATGTCGCTTGCGGCGACCTCGGCCACCGTGTATCCGCCCGCGCCGGCTGCCGTCGTCTCCGCCGCGGCGTTGACCGAATCGTTCGCCTTGGCCAGCGCAACGTTATCGCCGCCGGCGGGCGCGCCCGATTGCGCGGCCTGCGAGCCGGCGTCGCCGATCGTGCCTGCCGCCGCATTGACGCCGACCATCACGGAGCCCGCGATCAGGCCGAACACGACCGCCATGGCGATCGTGATCAGCCACGGCCGGCGCTTTTTCTCGGACTTCGGCTGTTCCGGCGCAAAACCCGGCTCCCGGTCGATCGGCGCTTCGGGCTGCTGCCGGTCCGCGGTATCGTGGTCCTGTTCGCGAGAATATTCGAAACCATCGCTCATATGATTTTTCCCTCTCTTTTCTTCAAGTGGTGTTGTCCATAGTATAATGCGCGGATCCGCCTCGAATAAAGCGGATCCGCGTGAACGAATGCGTTGTGTTTTTTACGATTTAAGCACGCAGTTGGCGATTGCGTCACAAATATGGCAGCTGTTCGCGCCGCGCCAATTTTGGGCCTATTTTCCCATCCCGCTGCGCTCGAGGGCCGCGGACAGCACGCCCGCGACGAGCTCGTCGTACGGCATGCCGCAAAAGCCCGCGAGCATCGGGAAGTCGCTGTACGACGGCGCAAGCCCCGGCAGCGGGTTGATTTCGATGAAATACAGCCCCCTCTCGTCGTCGGTGAGCCGAAAGTCGATGCGCGCAAAATCGCGGCAGCCGAGCACCTCGAACACGCGGCGCGCGGTGGCCGTCATGCGCTTCTCCGTCTCCGCGCCGATCCTGGCCGGGCACTCGTAGCGCACATAATCCGGGAAGTTCTGCTTGACGGTGTAGCTGTATACGCGGTACGCGCCCTGCGTATTGCGCCGGTAGACGATCTCCATCGGCGAGAACACATGCGCGGATTTGCCGTTTCCGAGCACGCCGACGGTGAACTCGCGGCCGGGCACATACTCCTCAATCAGCATGTCCTCATGGTACAGCTCGAGGTTGCGCCGCACGAGCATCCTCAGCTCGTCGGCCGATTCCGCGACGCTGATCTCGGAGATACCCTTGCTCGAGCCCTCGGCGTTCGGCTTGACGATCACGGGATAACGCAGATGCTTATATTTTGCCGGCTCGTCGCGTGAAACGAGGACGTACTGCGGCGTCCTGATATGATACGAGGCAAGCAGGCGCTTGGTCAGCGCCTTGTCGAGCGCGAGGCAGAGCGTCGTGGAATCCGAGCCCGTGTACGGGATGCCCAGCATGTCGAGAACGGCCGGCACCTGCGCCTCGCGGCCGCGGCCGCTGAGCCCTTCGGCAATATTAAACGCGACGTCGATGCGCGTCTCGGCCAGCTTTTTCGGAAGCTCCCGGTCCGCCTCAAGCAGGACGGTATCATATCCGCGGCCGTTGAGCACACGTTCGATCGCGCGAACGGTTTCGATGCTGTCAAGCTCCGCCTCCGCGTCCGGAATGTCGGTCTTGATCCCTTTCTTGAGGTTGTAGATGACGCCTACGGTCACTGGCTGTGGGAGGGGAACGTCCTCTTCACGCGCTTCCATATTTTGTTCACTTCACTTTCTTTATGCAAAATCGCGGACCGCAACAGCCCATACCTGTACGTTATAACGCGTTTTATTTCATCCGTCAATCCCTATTTTTTCCGTTCGTTCCGCCGCGTTTTTTACAACATTCGAGGCCCCGTCCGCAGTTGCTTGACAAGGCCTTGCGGGCGGAAATATAATGAAAACACCGTAGCTCGGAATATCAGGAGGGTATCATGAAACTGTCCGACAAAGCGCTCAAGTCCGGCCTGTCCCCGATGCGCAAGTTCCATCCGTTCGCGGTCGCCGCCAAGGCGGCCGGCAAAAAAATCTACCATCTCAACATCGGCCAGCCCGATATTGAGACGCCGGCCGCGTTTTTCGACGCGATCCGCAACTTTGAGCTGCCCGTGCTCGCCTACGCGCCGTCCCCTGGTATGCCGGAGATGATCGGCGCGGTGCAGAAATATTACGACAACATCGGCATCCACTACGACGAGGGCGAGATCTTCATCACGACCGGCGGCAGCGAGGCGCTTCTGTTCGTGCTGCTCAGCATCCTTGACGAGGGCAGCGAGATCATCATCCCCGAGCCGTTCTATCCCAACTACAACACGTTCGTCAACGCCGCGGGCGGCGTCATCCGCCCGCTGACGACCGGCCCCGCCGACGGCTATCACTATGCCGACCGCGGCCGCATCGAGGCGCTGATCACCGATAAAACCCGAGCGATCATGTTTACAAACCCCGGCAACCCGACCGGCGCGGTGCTCACGCCCGACGAGATGCTCATGATCGCGGACATAGCCAAGCAGCACGACCTGTTCCTGATCGCCGACGAGGTCTACCGCGAGTTCGTCTACGCGGGCGAGCCGCTGCAGTCGCTCGGCAGCATCGAAGCCGTCGATCAGAACGCGATCATCATCGACTCCGTCTCCAAGCGCTTCTCCGCCTGCGGCGCGCGCATCGGCGCCGTGCTGACAAGGAACAGGGAGCTCGGCCAACAGGTCTTAAAGTTCCAGCAGGCGCGACTCTCCGTCGCCACGCTCGACCAGCTCGCCTCCGCCGCGCTGTACTCCGTGCCCGCGGACTATTTCGACAAGGTCCGCACCGAGTATAAGCTGCGCCGCGACACGTGCTTCAATAAGCTCCGCGAGATCCCCGGCGTCGTCTGCGCCGAGCCCAAGGGCGCGTTCTACATGATGGCAAAGCTCCCCGTCGACAACGCCGACACGTTCCAGAAATGGCTGCTGACCGATTTTTCGGACAACGGCGAGACCGTCATGTTCGCGCCCGGCGAGGGCTTCTACGCCACCCCCGGCAGGGGCGTCGACGAGATCCGCATCGCCTACGTGCTCAAGCAGGCCGACCTCGAGCGCGCCATGGACCTGCTCGCGCTCGGGATAAAGGAGTATAA
>CAZKGE010000187.1:0-4122 GCA_964552065.1 uncultured Oscillospiraceae bacterium
TTCGCGACTGCGACCGCTATGCAGCCGCTGCCCGTGCACAGGTCCAGCGCCGTGCTGTACGCGTTCAGCCGTATCAGCTCGACCGCGCGCATCGCGAGCTCCTCCGTCTCCGGCCGTGGGATCAGCACGGCGGGATTCAACTCGATCACGAACCCGCAGAATTCCCACTCGCCGAGGATGTATTGCAGCGGCTCGCGCTTTTCGCGCCGCTCCGTCCAGTCCTCGAGCGTCAGCAGCGCGTCCGTGTCCAGCGCCACACCGCGGTGCAACCCCAGCGCGCCCGTCGACACGCCGAGCAGCGCCGCGACCATACAGTTGGCTTCAAAGTGCGCGTCGTCGCCGCAGACGGGCTCGAGCCGCAGCGCGGTCAGCCGCGCCGCTTCCCCGGCCGTCATGGCAGCGCCGCCTCCCGCGCGGAAGCGGACTTGGCCGTGTCCGCCGCGGAGGGTGGCTGAGGTTGACTGCCGCCCGAACCACCGGCCGAAGCGGCAGGCTCCGCGGCCGGATTGGCCGCCGCCGCTTCCTGCGCGGCCGGTTTCTCATCAGCCGCTGTTTGCTGTCGACCCGCGTCCGCGCCTTTTGCATCCGCCTCGTTCTGCGCGTCCATCGCGAGATTGAACGCCGCAAACGCGACCTCGACCATATCGGGCGTGGGCTCGCGCGTGGTCAGGTACTGCAAACCCATGCCTGGCGCGCGCACGACGCGCGCGAGCAGGCTGTCCGACGCAGCCGCGAGCCTGAGCACCTCATACGAGATGCCGGCCACGACCGGCAAAAACACGAGCCGCGTGGCAAAGCGCAGCAGAAAGTTCTCGCTGTACGGCAGCATCGCAAAGAACAGGATCGACACGGCCATGACGAGGAACAGATAGTTCGTTCCGCAGCGCGGATGCAGGCGCGAATAGCGCATGGCGTTCTCGACGGTCATCTCCGCCTCGTGCTCATAGCACGCGATCGTCTTATGCTCCGCTCCGTGATACATGTACAGGCGGCGGATGTCCTTCATCACCGCGATGATACTGATATAAATAAGGAAGATCAGCAGCCGCACGACGCCCTCCGTCAGGCTCTTGACGATGGAGCGCGCGCCCTCAGTCCAAGGGATGAGCTGCGTGGTGAGCGACGGCAAAAAAACAAACAGGCCGACCGCGAGCCCTATGGCGAGCACCGCCGCGATCGCTATGGTGACGTCCATGGCGGACTTGTTGAACCTTTTGGCAAGCCAAAGCTCAAACTTATCCGGCTCTGCCTCCGCGCCGAACAGCTCCGCCGAGCGCATGGTCATCCGCATGCCGCCGGCGAGCGACTCGATAAACACCACCACGCCGCGCACGACGGGCAGCCCAAAGAACGTGCCCTTCTTGGCGCGCGTCTCGCTCCTGGCGTATTCGGTTACGATACTGCCGTCGGTCTTGCGTACCGCGAGCGCGAGGCCGGCCGCGGGCGTCTTCATCATCACGCCCTCGAGCACCGCCTGGCCGCCCACCGTGCATCGCTTCATCTATAAAACCTCCAGTTGATCCGTTCGCATATTGCAAAAAAGCCTTCGCAAGGAAGGCTTTTTTCTTGCCACGGTTTACAGCCCGTAGCGCTTCTTGAACTTGTCGACGCGGCCGCCGCTGTCCACGAGCTTTTGCTTGCCGGTGTAGAACGGATGGCATTTGCTGCAAATTTCAACCGAAAGCTCCTTTTTCGTGGAGCCGGTGACAAACGTCTCGCCGCAGGCACAGCGTACGACAGCCTGACCGTACGCGGGATGGATCTCTCTCTTCATGATGCGCTCACTCCTTCGCAAAAAACCGTTACCTCGGCTATTATACATAGGCAGGCCGCAAAAAGCAACTGTTTTTTCAGAAAAACAGGGCTCTATTTGCCGAAGCGGTTCTGCGCGGAGGTCGTGTATCCTTCCCTCTCGTAGATGTTGACCCAGTCCTTGAGGCGCTGCAAAAACTCCTCGTTCGTGTTCGTCTTTTCGAGCATGTTGATGAACTGTTCGGTCACCTCGGCCGGGTTCCCGCCCGACAGCACGCGGCGGATCGTACGCACGCCCTCGAGCTCCTCCTTCGAGAGCAGCAGGTCCTCCCTGCGCGTGCCGGACTTGTAGATGTCGATCGCCGGGAATATGCGGCGCTCGGACAGCTTGCGGTCCAGGTGGATCTCCATGTTGCCCGTGCCCTTGAACTCCTCGTAGACCATATCGTCCATGCGGCTGCCGGTCTCGGACAGCGCGGTCGCGATCACAGTGAGGCTCCCGCCGTTCTCGATGTTGCGCGCGGCGCCGAAGAAGCGCTTGGGCTTATGCAGCGCGCCCGGGTCCATGCCGCCGGAGAGCGTGCGCCCCGTCGGCGGGATCGTCAGGTTGTACGCGCGCGCGAGCCTTGTCAGGCTGTCCATCAGGATCACGACGTCCTTGCCCTGTTCGACCAGGCGCATCGCGCGCTCGAGCACCATTTCGGCCACGCGCGTGTGATGCTCCGGCAGTTCGTCGAACGTCGAGTACAGCACCTCGCCCTTAATCGAGCGCTGCATGTCCGTCACTTCCTCGGGCCGCTCGTCGATGAGCAGCACGATGAGGTGCGAGTCCGGATAGTTGGCCGCGATGCCGGTCGCGATGTTTTTGAGCAGCGTCGTCTTGCCGGCCTTGGGCTGCGACACGATCATCGCGCGCTGGCCCTTGCCGATCGGCGCGATCAGGTCGATTAAGCGGATGGCGAGGCTGTTCTTGTTGCCCGGGCACTCGAGCGTATATCGCTCGTTCGGGAATATCGGGACCAGTTCCTCAAACGGCTTGCGGTCCGCGATATTCTCCGGCGGCTCGCCGTTGACCGCGGTGATGTACAGAAGCGCGAGGAAGCGTTCGCCCTCCTTCGAAGGGCGTGTCTTGCCCGTAACGAGGTCGCCCGTCCGCAGGCCGAAGCGGCGGATCTGCGCGATCGAAACGTACACGTCGTGCTGGCCGGAGAGATAGTTTTCGGAGCGCAAAAAGCCGTAGCCGTCCGGCAAAACCTCGAGCACGCCCTCCGCGTCGCCGCATTCGCCGGTCTGCAGCATCTCCGGCACGGCGGGGTTGCTCGTGCCGTAGTCCTTGGTGTAGTATCCTTCCTGGCGATTGCGGTAGCGGTGCTCCTCGTCGAAGCCCTGCTCGGAGTAGCCCTGCTGCTGGTAGCCTTGCTGCTGGTAATTGCCCTGCGAATAGCCCTGCTGCTGATAGCCGCCCTGCTGCTGATAGCCGCCCTGCGCGTACCCCTGCTGGTAATTGCCGCGGTTATTGTATTGGTTCTGGTAGCCCTGCTGATAGCCGCCCTGCTGGTTTGCATAGGGGCGGCGCTGCTGGTAACTGCCGCCGGAATAGCCTCCGCCCTGACGGTTGCCGTCGTAATAGGGCTTATGCGGCTGAAACGTGCCCTGCGGGCGCGGCGTGTACGTGCGCTGCCGCGGATACGGCTCCTGCTCCGCTCCCTCGGGCTGCGGATTTGCGGCGGGAGCGGCGGCTCCCGGCTCCGCGCCGGCCGCTTCCCCGTCCCCGTTCTCCGCGGCGGCCGCCTCGATATGCGCCGGAACCTTGCCGCCAGCCATGATGATCTCGACGAGCTCGGATTTCCGGAATTTTGTCAGCGATTTCACACCCTGCAGCTTGGCAATTTCGCGCAAATCTCCAAGGCTTTTGGCCTCCAGCTGTTCCTTATTCAAAATGACGCTACTCCTCTCATGACGGAAACGATCAATCTGTCCGGTAAAGCATTTCAAATAACATGGATATGCCCTTTCAGATGCAGTTAGCATACTGAAATTTACCGGGCTTGTCAAGCGTGCGCGACATCTTTTACAAAACATTCCCCGCTTGTGACACATTTCGTTCCGCCCGGCGTTTCTTGGCTCTTCCGGGCCGATTGCGACGAACATTGACCACTCAAATCGCCCCCAAAAGTACGATAAAAAGCGGGCGTCGCCGCCGGAAACTTCAAGTTGTTTCCACCCCCGCCGGCGCGCAAACCTCCCCGCGCGCCGCAGGACGGCATACGGGGGCCGCCGCACTCATATAAGTATTGTGACGACGGGAATTGGATAACGGAGGGAAGCGTATGGAGCGAAGAGAAGGCGACCTCGGGAAGCTGCGGTCGC
>CAZKGE010000188.1:0-2989 GCA_964552065.1 uncultured Oscillospiraceae bacterium
CCGCTCAAGGGACACGTCCCTTGAGAATCCCTTTCTGCTGGGATGCGCAATTTTATTCCTTGGGTTTCCAAAGGGCCCTCGGCCCTTTGGCGGGTGTTTGAGGGCAGCGCCCTCAACGTACCCCGTACCCCGTACCCCTCTACGCCTCGATCACGCGCACCCAGAACCCGCCCGCGCGCGAGCGGATATAGCGCGTGTATCCGGCCAGCTCGGGCGGCGGCACGGGGCTGTAACTGCCGGGCACGGCGTAGATATGGAAGCGCTCCGGCCCGCGGCGCCAATCGCCCTCGAGCCGGTCGGTCACGCCCTCCTTGACGACGCGCACGAACGCGGCGTTCGGGAAGATATGCGGGAACGGGTTCGGCACGCTCTGGCGCGCTTCCTCGGCGGTGCGGCCGAGCATGGCGTCCACCTCATCGTGCCAAGACGGCGCGTAGGGCGTGCTGCGCACGGCGTGGAACGGCTCGGGCTCCGGCACGGGCTCCATCGGCTCGGAAATCCTGCGGAACGCCGCGTCCGACCGCTTGAGCAGCGCGAAGAAGGCTTCTGATTCCGCGGCGGTGTCCTGCGGCGGCATCATCGGCTGCGACAGGGGTTCGACGGCGGCAGCGGCGGTCTCCGCGCGCATGGCCGACACGCGCTCGCGCGGCGCGTCGTCGAACGGCTCCTCGCGGCGCGCATTCTCGTTTTCGCGGTACGCACCGAACACGTTGCGGTTCCAAAGCGCCGCGCCGCCGCGGTCATAGGCCGCGACGACGTCGGCCAGGTCCGGCTCGCCCGCGCCGCCCCGCTGCGGGCTGATGACCGGCGACTGCGCGGGCTCGCCCGGCCGCACGGGCACGTAGCGCGCGCGGTTCTCGGGCACGGGCTCCGGCGCCTCGCGCTCCGCGTCCAGAGCCGCGCGTCCGGCCGGGACGCGCTCCTGCTGCGTCCCAAAGCGGTCTGCGGGCAAGGGTTCCTGCGCGGCGTGTCCGGCCGCGACGCGCTCCTGCTTCGTCACGGTCCGCGGGCCCTGACGCGCCGTCTCCGGCATTTCGGCCTGCTGCGCGGGCTCCGGCCGCGGCTTCTCGGGCGCGGGCCTTATGTCCGCCCGCGAGGACACGAGCCGCCGGCGGATGCTGTCCGCGCTCATGATTACGCCGCGCGCCACGCCGTAGCAGATCAGCCGCCCGTCCTCGTGCAGCGCCGCCGCGAGCACGCGCGAGCTGACGGGGATCTTCCCGTCGATCGCTCCCGCGACGCTGCCCGTCTCGGTCAGAATCGCCGCGCGGCCGCGCTGCGCGTTCTTAAACGACAGCCCCACATATCCGTCCTTGATTCTCGCATGCCCGAGCAGCTGCCCTTCGGGTGTTTTCAGCGGGATGAATTCCATATCCGTCATCGGCAGAATCTCCTTACTCGTGATGAAACCCATTTTTTCCGGATTGATTGCATGTCATACCAGCCTTGCGGCACCTGTTGTTTTATTGTATAATTCCTAAGAAGCGTATATGATAAGCTTCCGTGTTTTGTTCCGATTTCCGCTTCGGCCGCGGCAGGAAGCGTGACGGAAGGGCGCGGATCATTTATTTTTTTGCGGAGGCGCGTGTATGACGATCTGGATTGCGATGCTGCTTGGGCTCGTGCAGGGCCTCTGTGAGTTCCTCCCCGTCAGCAGCAGCGGGCACCTGATCCTGCTTTCCCGGATGTTCGGCATCACGGAGGGCGTGCTGTTTTTTACCGTGATGCTGCACCTGGCCACGCTCGTCGCGGTCGTGATCGTGTTTCGCGAGCTCGTGTGGAAGCTCATCAAGCGCCCTGTTTCGCGGCCCGTGCTGATGCTGATTATCGCCACGCTCCCCACGGTGGCCGCCGCGCTGATATTCAAGAAGGTCGAGCCGTTCGCGACGTTCTTCGCGCGCGCCGAACAGGGGCAGTACCTCGGCTACTGCTTCCTGTTGACCTCGCTGTTTCTGACCGTCAGCGACCTTGTCCGCCGCCCGCGCGAAAAGCTGCGCAAGATCAAGAACATGAAGGTCACCGACGCGCTGATCGTCGGCTGCATGCAGGGCGTCGGCGTGCTGCCCGGCGTGTCGCGCTCCGGCAGCACGATCAGCGGCGCGCTCGTCGCCGGCCTCGACCGCAAGGCCGCCGCGGACTTCTCGTTCCTGCTCTCGATCCCCGCCATCATAGGCGGCGCGGTGCTCGAGATTCCGGATGCGCTCGAGCAGGGCGTGGGCAGCCTGCACTGGAGCTGCGTGTTCGCCGGCATGGTCGTGGCCGGGCTCGTCGGCTACTTCGCCATCCGGTTGATGCTCGCCGCCATCAAGAAAAAGAAGCTCTGGGGCTTTGCGCTCTACACCGCGGTGCTCGGCATACTCGTGTTCGTCGACCAGCTCGTCACACACCTGTTCTTCTAAGCGCAAAACAAAAAAAGACCGGAACGGCAGTACGCCGTTCCGGTCTTTTTTGTTTCTCCCCGCGCCGCTTACTTCGCTCCCGCGCCGCTTATTCCGCCGCCCGGCCCGCTTCGAGCGCGCGCCGTTCCCTTTTCGGCAGCTTCTCCACGACCAGCCGATAGGATTGGTCGCACATGCTCCTCAGTACGTCCTCCGGCACGTCCCCGTCGAGGTAGACGGTGTTCCACGTGCGCTTGTCCGAGTAAAAGCCCGGCACGACGTCCGGATACTGCGCGCGGTACAGCTCCGCAAGATCAGGGTCGCACTTGAGCAGCACCATGCGCCGCCCTGCGTGCGGCTTGTACTTCTCGTCCGGCGTGCACACCGCCGCAAACTGCTTGCCGCACACGAGATACCGCAGCCACTCCCACTCGGCCTTGTACTCGCTGACCGCGCCGGGCTTGTCCAGAAGATACCGGTCGAGAAATGCGTAGCGGTCCATGGGGTTGGCCTCCTCGTTTGGTTTAGAAGATCAGGGGTTTTTGCGGGGGCTTTGCCCCCCCCCCCCCCCCCCAAGGGCAACCCCCCTTTGGGAACCGGGGGATTACAAC
>CAZKGE010000188.1:2999-4095 GCA_964552065.1 uncultured Oscillospiraceae bacterium
CTTTGCCCCCGCACCCCCACCAAAGGGACACGTCCCTTTGGAAACCTGTGGAATCACACCTGTTTTCTTTGGGTTTCCAAAAGAGGTCACGCCGAGCGCCGCCTGTGGCGGATGAAGCGAGGCGCAAGCGCAGTGCGCAAGGGAGCGAAACCCTACGAGACATTTCGGGTTTCCAAAGGGCCTTCGGCCCTTTGGCGGGTGTTTGAGGGCGGAGCCCTCATCGTCCCCCCGTACTCCCCGTACTCCCCGTTCCCTATAAAAACCGTTTCCTCTTAAATATCCAGATGCACGCCACGGCGATCACGACGGATATGACGATCACCATGACGTACCCGTACTTCCAGGTGATCTCGGGCATGGTGGTAAAGTTCATGCCGTACCAGCCGACGAGCAGGGTCAGCGGCAGGAAGACGGTGGTCACGACGGTGAACAGCTTCATAATGCGGTTGGCGGAGATGTCGATCTCGGCCTGGTAGGCCTCGCGCACCTGCACGAGCGCGTCGCGCAGGTGCTGCGCGTTGCTCGAGAGGCGCGCCATGCGGTTGGACATGTTCAAAAAGTGGTGCAGCTGGCCCTCGTCGAACAGGCCGCTGCCGTTCTCGTGCAAAATGTCCGCAATGTCTCCGAACTGGTCGTAATAGTTGCGAATGGTCGTCAGCGTGCGCCGAAAGCCGAGCAGCGCCGTGTTGAACGCTTTGTTGGTGGCCTCGCGCTCGACCTCGTCCTCGAGCCGGTCGATGCGGATCGACAGCTCTTCGAGGCGGCCGTTGTCGTCCTTGACGAGCCGCTCGAAGAAGACCGCGATCAACCGCTCGAGCGAGGGCGCGCCGCAGCCCGATTGCGCGCGCACGACGTCCTCGAATATGCGCTCGACGCTGTTGTCGTCGTCGACGACCGAGATGAGCAACATCAGGTTGCGCTTGACGAGCAGGCCGATGCGGTCCCTGTTTTTCGTCACGTCCGAGATGTCGAGCGCGCTCACGATCGAGAACATGTGATCGCCGTAGATCTGCGTCGTCGAGCGGAACAGCGAGTCCCGCTCCCGGCACTGCGCGATGACCGCGGCGGAGAACGCGAGCGCGTCGTTATGCTTTTC
>CAZKGE010000189.1:0-1335 GCA_964552065.1 uncultured Oscillospiraceae bacterium
AACTTCGTCACGCGGTCCTTTAGCGGACAGAAGCTCTCGTCGGCGGGCATGAGCTCGTCGTCCTTGATGATGTCCACGCCGCCGCGCGCGGCCTGATAGAAGATCTCCGCGCCCTCGTCGGGCGTCCAGCCGATGTTGGGCTTGATCATGGCGTTGAGCAGGGGCCGGTCGAACACGCCGAGCGTTTCGCGCAAGCCCTGCACGCCGAACTTCGGACCCTTAAACTGCTCGACGTACTTTTTCGGGAACGCGACGTCGATCCACTTGAGCATGCCGGAGGCGGAGATGTTGCCGAACACCGTGCTGAGCATCATGGGCAGGCTCGCGCCCATGTTCGCCATCGGGAACGCGATCTGGATGATGTACAGCGGCGGCAGGTCCTCGACGTAATCCGCGCCGGCGTCCGGCACCTCGTAGATAGCGACGACCTTCGCGCCGAACTTCCGCCTCTTCTCGTCGGAGTCGGCGGCGACCTTGATCCACGTGCCGGTCGTCTGCTCGTCGGCGATGGCGAGCGCGAGCTTCTCGACGCTGCTGGTCTTGACGCGCACCTGGTAGGTGCCGATGATGTAGTCCTCCGAGAACGCCACCTCGGGGAACGCGTGGCTGAGATTGGCCTCGTCCAGGGGTTTGATCATGGGTTATCAGTCCTCCTTCTATTTCAAATGTCGATGTTGGAAAACACGTCGTCGAAGGCCGCGAGCGTCTCGGCGATGGTCTTGTCGTCGTCGGCCATGCTCGTGTAGATGCGGCTGCCGGCAAGCGTGATGACGCCGTTGGCGGTCAGGGCCGCGCCGAACTCCTCGATGTTGTGCTGCCGCGCCGGAATCTTCTGGAAGATTTCGGGGTCGGCGGCCGAGAGGTACATGACGCCCGACACCTCGAAGTGCACGATGGAGCCGGTGTTCCACGTCACAAACGGCAGCTTGTACCTGTCGATCAACTGCTGGATGCCCGCGCAGAGTTTGTCGCCGTTCTCGCCGGCCTTTTTGGCCGCATCCTGCGCGATGATTTCCTGAATCGCGAAATACCCCGCCGCGCAGCTCAACGGATTGGCGGACAGCGTGCCGCCGACGTACGCGCGCTTTTTACCCGCCTTGACGCCGGCCGCCATGCAGCTCATCACGTCCTCGCGCCCGCCGACGCCGCCCGCCATCGGAAAGCCGCCGGATACGATCTTGCCGAACACGGTCAGGTCCGGCCGCACGTTGAAGTAGCCCTGCGCGCCGCCGGGACCGACGCGGAACGCCGTGACGACCTCGTCGAAGACGAGCAGCGCCCCGAACTCGTCGCAGAGCTCGCGCGCCTTTTGGCAGTAATCAAAGTGCGTCATGC
>CAZKGE010000189.1:1345-4078 GCA_964552065.1 uncultured Oscillospiraceae bacterium
GCACCGCGGCGGTGCCGCCGTCCTTCTCGTTCTCCTCGAGCACCTTGCGCAGCGAATCGACGTCGCCGGGGTAGCATTCGCGCGTGTGGAGGGTGCATTCCTGCGGGATGCCGTGCGCCTCGAACGTCTTGGTGTAGGGGATGTGCAGGCTGTAGACGAGCTGGTCGCTCCAGCCGTGGTACGCGCCGCCGGCCTTTATGATGTTCTTCTTGCCGGTGAATGTGCGGGCTACGCGGATGGCGACCATGTCCGCCTCGGTACCGCTGCCGAGGCTCCGGTACTGCTCGACGAAGGGCATGTTTTCGCGGATGATTTTGGCGAGCTTGAGTTCATACTCGTGGAACAGCCCCGTGACCGGGCCGTGCGCGCGGATGACGTCGATCACCTTGTCGGTGACGGGCTTGTAGTTGCTGCCGAGCAGCGTCGGCCCGCCCGCCTGCAAATAATCCACATAGCGGTTGCCGTCGACGTCGTACAGGTACGCGCCCTCCGCGCGGTCGACCGCGAGCGGGAAGGGGTAGTTGAACGCGAGGTTGTGCTGCACGCCGCCGGGAATAAACTGCTTGGCCTCGTCGATCAGCGCCCTGGACTTTGCGCACTTCGTCTCGAAGTAGCCGAGGTAGCGCTTCATGGCCTCAGGCCTGATGTGGTAAATCGGGCCGTTGACGAGCCGGTCCATTTTGGCCGCGATGGAATCGACGTCGGGCCATTGGGATACGCCGTAATGGGTGTTCACTGTCTGTCTCTCCGTTTCCTTAAGATATTGTTGCGGGAAAAACCCTATTTCTTCTCGAGCTTCCGCTCCTTTGCCAGACACATGAGGATCACGCAGGCCGCGCTGACGGCCGACAGCAGGATCATGATGCCGAGGTGGTTGCCGGAAAACAGCGAGGTAAGCCCCAGGAATATCACGCCGCCGACGTTGCCGGCGAACATCAGCAACCCTTCGCTCGTGCCCTCGCTCGTCGGGTACGCCGCCTCGGCCGCGAACGTCAGGACGACCGGCGCGCTGCCTATCGTGAAGAAGCCGTACAGCACGCCCGCCACGATCATGCCGGGCAAACTCCCGAGCAGCATAAACAGCGCAAAGCCGGCTACTCCGAGCACGTTGGCCCCGATCATGTACGGCAGGCGGCGGCGCAGCTTATCCTTGTCGGAGAGCATCGCGAGCACGAAGCTGCCGAGGATACCCGTAAACAGCACGATCACGCCGATGATGCCCGCGCCCGTGGCGTCGACCGCGCCCGCGCTCATCGAGCGCAGCAGCGGCTCGATCATCGTAAAGAACGTGTTGAACACGCCGAGCAGGATGAAGAACAGCAGCACGGCGATCAAAAAGTCCTTGCGCTTGACCGCGGTCTTAAAGCCCTCCTTAAAGTCGGCGCGCGCGGCCTCGTCGGCCGAGCACGGCGGCGTCGGCGGCTTCTCCTTGGCGAAGATGAGGAACAGCGCCGCGGCGGCCGCGGACGCGACGCCGTAGACGATCAGCATGGTCCGCATGTCCACGCCGCTGTCGAGCAGCACGGGGGTAAGGAGCAGGCCGACCATCATGCCGACGTAGTTGGCCAAGAGTCCCACGCCGTTTGCGGTCGCGCGCTCGCTCTCGGGGAACCACTTGCCCGCCACGAGGCCCGGCGCGTTGAGGATGAACGGCTGCGCGATGGCAAAGCCCACGGTCAGCACGAGCACCGCCAGGTAGCTTGCGCCGAAGAAGCCGCGCAGTAGGCCGCACGCGCCCATCAGCGCCGCGCCGAAGCCCACGGCCCGTTTAAAGCCCCATTTTTCAAACGCCGCGAGCGACGGGATCGACAGCGCGATCATGCCGACCATGAATATGATCGAGAGCAGGCTGATCGCGCTCTCGCCCTTGGCCGCGTCGGCAAAGCCGTAGTACTGCCAGGCCGCGGTCGTGATCGAGAAAAACGTCGCCCACAGCAGCTGGATCATCGCCGCGATCAGAAGATACACGACGAGTACGGTCCAGCGGTAGGAATAGACGCGGTATCCGTTCAGTTCCTTGTATTTACCGTTCATGCGTTTTGTTCCCTCCCTTTATTTTGTCCCGCCGCGCGGCGCGTTCAGCGCGGCGAACGATTGCTTGTTGTCCTTGTAGAGATTCTGGAACACGGGGTAGATACGGTCGTAGACCGCGGTGTTCTCCGGAACGGGCTGGTAGCGCGCGCCGACCTTGATGATCTTCTTCACGTCCTTGATGTCCGGCAGCAGGCCGAAGCTGACCGCCATCAGCGCGGCGGCGCCCATCGTGCCGACGTGCCGCGGGTTCTCGACCGTCTCGACCTCGCGGCCCAATACGTCGGCCAGTATCTGGCACACGGCCGGCGAGATCGCGCTGCCGCCGGTGAAGCGCACCGCGCGCGCGGTTTTGAACGCCTGTTCCGTGGCGGCGAGCATCCAGCGCATGTGCAGGCACACGCCCTCGATCACGGCCTTGACCAGGTCGCTGCCGTGGCTGTCCACGTCCACGTTGAAGAACGCGCCGCGCGCGTACGGGTCCTCGAACGGGCAGCGGTTGCCGTGCATCCACGGCGAGAACACGACGCCGTTGCTGCCCGCCGGCGTGTCCTTGATGTACTCGAACAGCTTGTCGAATGTGTCGATCGGCGTGCTGCCCAGCCGCTCCTTGACCCACTCCATGCACTTGCCGGCCGTCTCGCTCTCGGCGATGTAGTTGTAGGTGTTCGGGTCCGCGCCGACGATGCTCGCGATGACGTT
>CAZKGE010000190.1:0-3964 GCA_964552065.1 uncultured Oscillospiraceae bacterium
GCCGTACTCGAGCGCGAGACAGAAGTCCTCGTCGATCATCATGGCCTCGTCGTCGCCTTTTGCCCGCTCGAGCGCCTGCTGCACGAACCGCTCGCGCTGGTCGACGGGGTCGTTCAGCTCGGTGAACGCGTTGGCGTACTCGTGGCCGCAGATGAACAGCTCGAACCGCTCGGCAATGTGCGGGCTGCCCGCCTTGCGCTTGCTCAGCGGCGAAATCTCGACCGGATAATCGGTCACGAACGTCGGCTGCACCAGCGTCTTCTCGGCGAACGCGTCGAACGCCTCCGAGAGCAGCTTGCCGCGCGCCGCGGCCTTGTCCTTGACTTCCATGCCGAGCGACCGCGCAAGCGCGCGCGCCTCCTCGTCCGATTCGCAGGCAAAGAAGTCCGCGCCCGTGCACGCGCGCACCGCCTCGTTCATCGTGACCTCATGGTACGGCGGCGTCAGGTCGACGTCTACGCCCTGGTAGGTGATCTTTGTCGTGCCGTTGACGGCGAGGCTGCAGCTTGAAATCAGGTCCTCGGCCAGGCGCATCATGCCGGTGTAGTCCGTGTAGGCCTGATAAGCCTCGATGGTCGTAAACTCGGGGTTGTGCGTGCTGTCCATGCCCTCGTTGCGGAACAGCCGCCCGATCTCGTAGACGCGCTCCAGGCCGCCCACGACGCATTGCTTTAAGTGCAGCTCGGTCGCGATGCGCAGGTACATATCCAGGTCGAGCGCCTTGTGGTGCGTGACGAACGGCCGCGCGGCGGCGCCGGACGCCGTCGTGTTCAGCACGGGCGTTTCGACCTCGATAAAGCCCATCGCGTCCATGCGGCGGCGGATCGTCGAAACGATCAGGCTGCGCTTCTTGAACGTATCGCGCACCTCGGGATTGACGATCAGATCGACAAACCGCTGGCGGTAGCGCAGCTCCGGGTCCTTTAAGCCGTGGAACTTCTCCGGCAGCGGGCGGAGCGACTTGCTAAGAAGCGTGACAGCCGCGGCGTGCACGGAGATTTCTCCGGTTCTGGTCATAAACACCGCGCCGGAAACGCCGACGATGTCGCCGATGTCGTAGGTCTTGAACAGCGCGTACTCGTCCTCGCCGACGTCGTCGCGGCGCACGTAGAACTGAACATCGCCCTCGGCGTCGAGCAGGTGCGCAAAGCTCGCCTTGCCCATGATGCGCTTGGCCATCATGCGGCCGGCGATCGAGACCTCCCGGCCCTCGAGCGCGGAAAAACCGCCCTTGATCTGTTCGCTCGTGTGCGAAACGGAAAACGAGGTCCGGGCAAACGGGTCGCGGCCCGCCTGCTGCAGCGCCGCGAGCTTGTCCCGCCGGATCTGTAACAGCTCCGTCAGTTCCTCGCCGGCCGGCTCCCGCTGCGCGGTCAGATTCTCTTCCATCGCGTTATTTCCCTATGCCCTCGATCTTCAGGCGCGTCTGGCCGCCGGGCGTGATCACGTCCACGACGTCCCCGACCTTGTGGCCGAGCACGCCCTTGCCGATCGGCGATTCGTTGCTGATCCTGCCCTGCGCGGGATCGGTCTCGGCGGAGCCGACGATCTGGAACCGGTAGCTCTCCCCGCTGTCGGTGTTCTTGAGCCGCACCGTCGCGCCGACGGAGACGAAGTTGAGATCGATCGCGCTCTCGTCGATGACCTTGGCGTTCTTGAGCTCGGTCTCGAGCTGGACGATGTCGTACTCGTTTTTGGCCTGCTCATTCTTGGCCGCGTCGTACTCCGCGTTCTCGCTCAGGTCGCCGAACGCGCGCGCGGTCTTGAGCAGCTCCGCAATCTCGAGCCTCCGCGTGGTCTTCAGGTAATCGAGCCGCTCCTCGCGTTTTTTAATCTCGTCCGGCGTCAGCCAAATCTCTGCCATTTCCCTCTCTCCTTCTTCGTGCAAATATCAGCGCGGCGCCATGCCCGAAAGCCGGCATGGGGCGGGCGAAAACCGCCGTCCGCGCGCCTGTGTCTGAATACCGTTTCATCATTATATGTGCCGTCGCAACAGGTGTCAAGTCAATATTTCCTTGAAATCCTCGAGGGTTTCGGCCTTTACCGCGCGCGCGCGGAGCCGCGCCGCGTTCGGAAAACCGCGCACGTAGAACGCAACGTGCTTCCGCATTTCGACAAGGCCGCGCCGGCCTTTTTTTTGCTCCTCCATCGCCGCGTGGCGCAAAGCCAGTTCGGCGATCGTCTCGCGCGAAGGCCGCGCATACGCTCCGCCGTCGAACGCCGCGCGAATCTCTGCGAAGATGAACGGGTTGCCGAGCGCGGCGCGGCCGACCATCACGCCGTCGCAGCCCGCTTGCTCCAGCATCGCGAGCGCGTCCGCGCCCGAGGAAACATCGCCGTTGCCGATCACGGGGACGTCGACCGCGGCCTTGACCCGCGCGATCACGGACCAGTCCGCCCGTCCCGCGTACATCTGCGCGCGCGTGCGCGGGTGCACGGTCAATAGCGCCGCGCCGGCCCGCTCCATATTCTGCGCAAATTCGACCGCGTTATCATGCGCGTCGTCCCAGCCCCTGCGGAACTTGACCGTCACCGGGAGCTTAGCCGCCTCCGCAGCCGCGCGCACGATGTCCGCGGCGAGCGGGATGTCGCGCATCAGCGCGGAGCCCTCGCCGTTGCCGGTGACCTTCGGCGCGGGGCAGCCCATATTCAGGTCGATCGCCGCAACCTTTGCGCCCATGCGCTCGCACACGCGCCGCGCCGCGCGCGCGACCGTGTCCGGCTCGTTCCCGAACAGCTGCACGATCACCGGCCCCTCGCCGCTCTCCGTGTCCAGCAGCTCCCAGGTCCGCACATGATCGAACAGCAAACTCTTGGCGCTGACCATCTCGGTCATGGTAAAATCCGCGCCCTGCTCACGGCAGAGCAGACGAAACGAAGCGCCCGTAAACCCGGCCATCGGCGCGAGGAATACGGGGCGCGGCGGAAGAATCAGGCTGTTTTTTGTCACGAAGCGGCCGGGGCGTCGGTCGGCGCGGGCGTGGGCGTCGCCATCGGAATCGGCGACATGTTCGGGTCCGGCGTGTTCAGCGACGCCTCGGCGGGGTTTTGCTCCACCACCTCAAGCTCGGAGATGTACCAGCGCGTGCCGCTGTTGATGAAGTGCAGCTTATAGCGGACGGGCGTCCACTCCGGCAGCGGATAGTTCGCCGCGGACTCGCCCTCCGAAAGCCGGTCGGCGTTGATCGAGCCCTTCGGCGACACGCGCTCGACGGCCGTCACCGACGCGGACATCGACCAGGGCAGCACGGAGATCTTCTCGATCTCCAGGCTGTAATCGTAGCTCGCGATCGTGTAGTTTGCGTACGCGCCGCCCTTGAGCGTCTGGTCCTGATCCAGGTACGACATCGTAAAGTATTCCTGCAGGTCGTTCGACACTTCGTTTTTAAGGATGCAGTCGGCGCGCATCGCCATCCCCTCGGTCGAGAGGATATACAGGTTGCTCATGCGCTCCGACGTCATAAACGCCGCGATGCACACGATGCCGCCGACCGTCACGATCAAAAGCGTGCGCACGATATACATCATCGTCCGCCTTGCCGTGCGCAGCTTCTGGATGCCCGCCCAATGCTTTTTATTCCGGTTGTTTGTCGCCATGGCAGTATCATAGCACATTGCATAGGGCTGTGCAAACCGGCTTTTTGAGGCCGTTTTGTAAAAAGATATCGAAGGTTTTGGCTCACATGCGGGGAAGCGGTACGGGTGTAAGGGAACAGGAGGAACGGGGAACGAGGGAACGCCGCTGCGGCGGATAGGGAACGGCAGGGGCGCCGCCCCTGCGCCCCGCCAAAGGGCCCGCGGCCCTTTGGAAACCCAACGAAAAAGAGACGTTAGGGGGCGGCGCTCGGCTTCGGCCGCTCCAAACACCCGCCAAAGGACCGAAAGTACGTTGTGGGCTCCCCCACAGGCGGCGCTCGGCTTCGGCCCCCTTGAGAATCCCTTTCTCAAAAAGCAGCCGATTCCG
>CAZKGE010000191.1:0-3405 GCA_964552065.1 uncultured Oscillospiraceae bacterium
CGGGCATGAGCAAGGAGGAGGCGGCGGCGGACAGGCAGCCCGCGAGCACGCAAAAACCGGCGGCAGCGGAGGAAGCGCCGGCGAGCGCGCGCGACGCAGAGCTTTTACAGTACGCGGCGGCGGCGCAGGGAATCGAGCGGCAGGACATCGCCGCGGTGCTGCGCTTTCTGGACGGGCTGTACGGGGACGGCGACTACGCTTCCTATCTTGCCGAGTACGGCAGCGTGCGGTTCTGCCGCAGCGTGCCGTTCGGTGCGGGCGCGCTTGTGCTCGCGATGGAGCCTGCGGACGGCGAGACCGCGCCGGAGCTGTACTATGTCGAGAACGGGGCTGTCGCTTACGCGACCGCGGGCGCGGACTGCTGGAGCATCAACATGACGCGCCTAAACGGCAAGACGATCGTGTTCGGCGCAAACTTTGCCGACGGAGAAACCTCGAGCGCGGTTGCGGCGTTCACAACCGGCGCGCGTATCGAGCAGACGCTTGTAAAAGCGGACGACGGCGGCGTCGACGAGGGTTTTATCCTCGTAACGGACGGCGCGGCCGACCTGCTCGGGCTTACGCTCTGCTCCGGCGGCGAAGCGGTCGCTTCCGAGACGGACGCGTTCTTTGCCTACGACGCGTCCGCCGACCCGTGGGCGGGCACGCAGCTGTCGACGTTTCTGCGCGTGCATCTGTGCTTCCTCTGGCCCGGCGCGCCGCAGTACGACGAGGTCGACGTGCGCGTGCAGGGCAACGAAATGGACATGTACGACTGGGAATTTACCCGCTACTATAAAAATCAGCTCGAATGGACCGCGTCCGACGCGTGGCGCAACAATAACGCCACTTGGCAGACGCTCCGCGTCGGCGGCGGCGACACGGTCGCCGTCATGAACCTGCCCGACGACATCGAGCGCGCGTATATCGTGTACGTCGCCAAGGACGACGGCAAAACCGCCGATTTCTCCGCCATTGAGCGCGAGATTGCGCTGCAGTCCGACGAGGTGACGTTCGACGCCGTTTCGGAACGCACGTCCGCGCGGCTCGTGTTCGAGACCGGCGACGAGGTCTACGCGCTGTCCGTTGTCATTGAGCCGTAGGCCAAAGGCGATATGGTATGGATAAGCGGCCGCCCCGAAAGGGGCGGCC
Source organism: uncultured Oscillospiraceae bacterium (assembly GCA_964552065.1). GTDB lineage: Bacteria > Bacillota > Clostridia > Christensenellales > CAG-138 > CAZKGE01. Next base: position 1,132 of record CAZKGE010000191.1, read on the forward strand.
GCTTTGGTTTGGAGTTGAACGAAATGGGTGCGTTCGGGGACGCTGTCCCCAAACCCCTGCCAAAGGGACACGTCCCTTTGGAAACCCAATGAATTAGGGGGCGCGTAAATAACGTGTCCGGCAGGATGGGTTCCAAGGGCCTTCGGCCCTTGGCGGGGGGGCGGGGGCAGCGCCCCCGCAGCGTTCCCCGTGACTTCTTGCTTCCCTACAGCTCCAGCTTCAGATCCTCGGACCGGATCCAGCCGAGCTTTCGCATAGGCCACGCAAACAACAGAGTAAACAAAGCGGGCAGCACGAAGCAGATCAGCGCCAAACCCGTAAAGAAGCGCGCCGAGGGCTCCATGACGGTGAGCATGCCGAGCGGGCCGACGAGGCCGCAGGTACCCATGCCGGCGGCGGCGGGGATGTTCTCGAGCTTAAAGAGCGCGGAGGCAAGCGGGCCGGTGACGACGGACGCGAGCGTCGGGGGAATCAGCGTCAGCGGATTTTTCATGATGTTACCCATCTGCAGCGCGGAGGAGCCGAGGCCTTGGGCGACGAGGCCGCTCCAGCGGTTTTCGCGAAAGCTCATGACGGCGTAGCCGACCATGTGCGCGCAGCAGCCGGCGGTGGCGGCGCCCGCGGCGACGCCGGACAGGCCCAGCATGATGCACAGCGCGGCGCTCGAGATCGGCAATGTCAGCGCGAGGCCGACGATGACGGACACGATGGCGCCCATCAGCACGGGCCGCAGCTCCGTGGCGTACATGATGAGGTCGCCGAGCGCGGTCATCAGCGCGGCGACGGCGGGCCCGAGCAGCACGGCGACGGCGACGCCGGAGAGGATCGTGACGGCGGGCGTGACGAGGATGTCCATCGAGGTTTCCTTGGAGACGAGCTTGCCGAGCTCGGTGGCGACGAGCGCGGCGAGGTACACGCCCACGTTGTCGCCGAGCGCGTTGCCGGCAAAGCCGACGGCGGCGGCGGAGAGCATCACGAGCGTCGGCGCGCCGAGCGAATACGCGATCGCCACGCCGAGCACGGGGCCGGTGGCGGTCTTGGCGAATTCAGCCGCCTGCAAAAAAAACGGGATGCCGAGCCGGTCGCCGAGCGTGGCGAATATCGTGCCGATCAGAAGCGACGGAAACAGGCCCATCGCGAGCGCGTTCATCGCGGTGATGAGATACTCTTTTGGTGACAGCGTCACGCCCTTTTTGTGGACAAAGTCGATAAACTTACCCCTGCGTTTTTGTTCCATGCCGTTCCTTTCTTGCCGCGTCGCGTTTCTCGTGATTTTCGCGGATCTTGGCCTCCGCGCCCTGGTCGGAGGGAATATAGTATTTTTTCCCCGCAAGCGAGACGGGCATGTACGCCTGCTCGACCCAATGCCCCGGGTAATCGTGCGGATATTTATAGCCCTGGCCGTGGCCGAGCTTGGCCGCGCCCGAATACGAGGTGTCGCGCAGGTAGACGGGCACCGGCTCGTCGAAGCTGGACTCGGCGTCGGCGAACGCGCCGCACATCGCCAGGACGATCGCGTTGCTCTTGGGCGACTCGCAGATGAATATGATCGCCTGCGAGAGCGAGAGGCGCGCCTCGGGCAGGCCGACCTTCTCGAGCGCTTCGGCGGCGGCGACGGCCTGCACCATCGCCTGCGGGTTGGCCAGGCCCACGTCCTCGGACGCGTGCGCAATGAGCCGCCGCGCGATGATGCGCGGGTCGCAGCCCGCGTAGAGGAGCCGCGCGAACCAGGCCAGCGCCGCGTCCGCGTCGCCGCCGCGCAGGCTCTTGCAAAAGGCGGAGAGCATGTCGTAGAACAGCTGATCGTCGCACTTGACGACCTTTTTCTGGCTCGATTCGGCGGCGATCTCCTCCGTGATGCGGATGGCGCCCGTGTCGTCGGCGGGCGTGGTGAGCACCGCGAGCTCGAGCGCGTTGAGCGCGCTTCTGCAGTCGCCGTTGGCGATAGCCGCGATGGTTTCAAGCGCGCCGGGCAGCATCTCGACGGCCAGCTTGCCAAAGCCGCGTTCGGCGTCGGCGAGCGCGCGGCGCAAAGCGCCGAGGATATCGTCCGTGGTCAGCGGGTAGAACTGAAACACGCGGCAGCGCGACACCACGGCCGTCGTCATCGCGATCATCGGGTTCTCGGTCGTCGAGCCGACGAAGCGGAGGATGCCCTTCTCGAGCGCGGGCAGCAGCGAATCCGACTGCGCTTTTTACGAGCGGGCGCCCTCCGCGAGCTACACTCTGGCCCGCCAGGGCGCTCTTGCGATCTGCGCTTCGGCGCCGTCGACG
>CAZKGE010000191.1:3415-3928 GCA_964552065.1 uncultured Oscillospiraceae bacterium
GCATTCCTCAAGCAATAGATAGGTCGGCTGGCGGTACAGCGCGAGCCGCCCCACGGCGCCGTCGACGACCGCGCGTAGCTCCTTGACCCCCGCCGTGACCGCGTTGAGCCGCACGAACGCGCCGCCCGCCGTCTCGGCGACGATCGCGGCGAGCGTGGTTTTGCCCGTGCCCGGCGGGCCGAAAAAGATCGACGACTGCAGCCGGTCGAGCTGGATGGCGCGGCGCAAAAGCCGCCCTTCGCCCACGATGTGCTGCTGGCCTACGAACTCGTCGAGCGAGGGCGGGCGCATGCGGTCGGCCAGCGGCGCGCCGTCTACTACGTTCTTTGAAAACAGAGTTTCCATATAAGCGCATTATACCAGCAAGAAGAACTTGTAACAACGGGCAAATGCGTGTATAATTATTTGGTTTTCGAGCGTCCTTTCTGCGCGGAAAAACGGAAAGAAGAGAGTTTTATGGAAATTCGTAACGTCGCGATCATCGCGCACGTCGACCACGGCAAGACCACGCTG
>CAZKGE010000192.1:0-3925 GCA_964552065.1 uncultured Oscillospiraceae bacterium
CAGCTGGCGGGCATGCGCGGCCTCATGGCCGACCCGTCGGGCCAGATCATCGAGGTGCCGATCCGCGCCAACTTCCGCGAGGGCCTCTCGGTGCTTGAGTTCGTCATCTCGTCCCACGGCGCCAGGAAGGGCCTTGCCGACACGGCGCTGCGCACGGCGGACTCGGGGTACCTGACCCGCCGCCTCGTCGACGTGAGCCAGGACGTGATCGTGCGCGAGGACGACTGCTATGCAAAGCGCAACGAGGCGGCCAAGGGAATGACGATCACCGAGATCCGCGAGGGCAATAAATTGATCGAGCCCCTCAAGGCGCGCATCCTGGGCCGGTACTCCGTCGAGGACGTGATCGACCCCAGGACGGGCGACCCGATCGTGTTCGCGGGCGAGATGATCAGCTTCGAGCAGGCCGAGGCCATCGAGAAGGCCGACATCAAGAGCGTCGTGCTGCGCACGGTGTTTACGTGCCGCGCCGACCATGGCGTGTGCGCCAAGTGCTACGGCGCAAACCTCGCCACCGGCACGGCCGTCGACATCGGCGAGGCCGTCGGCATCATCGCGGCGCAGGCCATCGGCGAGCCCGGCACACAGTTGACGATGCGTACGTTCCACACCGGCGGCGTCGCGTCCGCGGACGACATCACGCAGGGCCTTCCGCGCGTCGAGGAGCTGTTCGAGGCCAGAAAGCCGAAGGGCCTCGCCGTCATCAGCGAGATCAACGGCAAGGTGCACATCGACGACTCTAAGAAGCGCCGCGAGGCGGTCGTGAGCAACGACGACGGCGAGTCGGAGAGCTATCTAATCCCGTTCGGCTCGAAGCTCAAGGTGTCCGAGGGCGACGCGGTCGACGCCGGCGACGAGCTGACCGAGGGCAGCGTCAACCCGCACGACATCCTGAAGATCAAGGGCGTCAAGGGCGTACAGGCCTACCTGCTCCGGGAGGTGCAGAGCGTCTACCGGCTGCAGGGCGTCGAGATCTCCGACAAGCACATCGAGATCATCATCCGCCAGATGCTGCGCAAGGTCCAGATCGAGGACGCGGGCGAAACGAGCATGCTGCCGGGCGAGCTGGTCGACATCTTCAAGTTCGAGGTAGAGAACGAGAAGGTCGTCGAGAAGAACAGCCAGCCGGCCATCGCCAAGCGCAAGCTGCTCGGCATCACGAAGGCGTAGCTCGCCACGGACTCGTTCCTGTCGGCGGCGTCGTTCCAGGAGACCACGCGGGTGCTGACCGAGGCCGCCATCAAGGGTAAAATCGACCCGCTCGTGGGATTGAAGGAGAACGTCATCATCGGCAAACTGATCCCCGCCGGCATCGGCATGAAGCGCTACAAGAACATCGAGGTCAGGGAAGCGCCGCTGATGTAGCGATTGTCCAGGGGGAACGACCGCGCGTATGCGGGCAATTGCCCGCGTGCGCGCACGACGAAAGGACCGGATTTTCATGCCCGCACTACCGAACAATCCCGACTGCCCGATCTCCGGCACCCGCTACTGCCGCGTTCTGAACATGCGCGCGTGCGAGCAGTGCACGGTGGCAAGCTCCCGGGACTTCGACGAGCTGAAACGCGACATCGACCAGTACGAGGCGCTGCTGCCAGAGAGCGGCATCGCGCATCTGTTTACGGAGCGCGAGTGCCAGTTCTGCCGCGGCGAAAACAAGGGGCGGCGGCGCGGCTACGCGATTCTCGACATGGCTCACCCGGAGCCCAAGCACATCCAGCAGTGGCTGCTCGGCAAGAAGCGCAGCGCGATCGGCACGATGGTGCCGCTGCAGTTCGGCATCTGCCCGGCCTGCCGCAGGCGGTTTTTGACGATGGAGTACGTTCCGCTTGCGCTGCCGCTTTTAATCGGCGCCGCGGGCCTCATCCTGTTCTATCACGGCGGGCAGGGCAGCGAGGCGATGGGCGTGGGCGTATATTGGCCGTTCCTGGCCTGGGTCGCGGCGATCCTGCTCGGCATGCTCGCGGGCCGGCTGATCGTGCGCGCGCTGTTCCACCGGTACGACCGCGTGATGATCGCGGACGTGATGCGGCATCCCGTCGTGCGCGAGATGACGGCTAGGGGCTGGTTCCCGATCGTCAAGGAGACGCGTATCAAGGTGATGTTCAGCAAGAGCCGCCTTGCGCGCGGGCTCGGCACGGCCGAGGACGGGGACTAGCGGCACAGATTCCGTTTGACAAACAGGCCGGGTTGCTGATAAAATATCAATTTGCCGGTTTCCAATGGATACAAGGCTCCCTACGAGGGGTTGCAGGGGGCTGTAATTGAAATAGATAACAGAAAAAAAGGAGCTTTATCATGCCGACCATCAACCAGTTGGTTCGTAAGGGCCGGGAGCAGGTGCAGTATAAATCCGACGCCCCCATCCTGAAGCAATGCCCGCAGCGCCGCGGCGTCTGCACGGCGGTGCGTACCATGACGCCCAAAAAACCGAACTCCGCTCTGCGGAAGATCGCGCGTATCCGTCTCACCGACGGCCTCGAGGGCACGGCCTATATTCCGGGCATCGGCCACAATCTGCAGGAGCACTCCGTGGTATTGATCCGCGGCGGCAGGGTCAAGGACCTGCCGGGCGTGCGTTACCACATCATCCGCGGCGCGCTCGATACGGCGGGCGTGGCGGACCGCAAGCAGAGCCGCTCGCTCTACGGCGCGAAGCGGCCGAAGAAGTAAGGGGAGGAAAGCAGCTATGCCGAGAAGAGGATTTATCCCGAAGCGCCACGTGCTGACCGACCCGATCTACCACAGCACGGTCGTCACCAAACTGATCAACCAGGTCATGCACGACGGTAAGCGCGGCGTCGCCGCCAAGGCCGTGTACGATGCGTTCGACCGCATCAAGGAAAAGACCGGCCGCGAGCCCGGCGAGGTGTTCGAGCAGGCGCTCGGCAACATCATGCCCGTGCTCGAGGTCAAGGCGCGCCGCGTCGGCGGCTCGACCTACCAGGTCCCCATCGAGATCCGGCCCGAGCGCCGTCAGACGCTGGGCCTGCGCTGGCTCGTGTCCTACGCCCGCAACAGGAGCGAGCGCACGATGAGCGAGCGGCTCGCCGGCGAGATTCTGGACGCGAGCAACAGCGCCGGCAACGCCTTCAAAAAGAAGGAAGACACGCACAAGATGGCCGAGGCGAACCGCGCGTTCGCGCACTACCGCTGGTAACAGCCTTAGGACTACTACGATAAACAAAGGAACGAGCGAATTGCCCAGAAACACCGCACTCGAAAAAACCAGGAATATCGGGGTCATGGCCCACATCGACGCCGGCAAGACGACGACGACGGAGCGCATCCTGTTTTACACCGGCACCATCCATAAGGTCGGCGAGGTCCACGAGGGCGCCGCGACCATGGACTTTATGGTGCAGGAGCAGGAGCGCGGCATCACGATCATGTCCGCGGCGACGACGGCGTACTGGCGCGACCACCGCATCAACATCATCGACACGCCCGGCCACGTGGATTTCACCGCCGAGGTGGAGCGGAGCCTTCGCGTGCTCGACGGCGCGGTGGCCGTGTTCTGCGCCAAGGGCGGCGTGGAGCCGCAGTCCGAAACCGTCTGGCGGCAGGCGATGAGGTACGGCGTGCCGTGCATCGCGTATGTCAACAAGATGGACATTACGGGCGCGGACTTTTTCCACGTCTGCGACATGATGCGCGACCGCCTCGGCGCCAACCCCGTGCCCGTCCAGATCCCGATCGGGAAGGAAGCGGAGTTTCGCGGCGTGATCGACCTGGTGCGCATGAAGGCCGAGGTCTATTACAACGACGACGGCACGGACATCCGCGAGGAGGAGATTCCCGCGGACATGCTAAAGCAGGCCAAGGAGAACCGCGCGCTGCTGCTCGACCAGGTGATCGACGAGGACGAGTCGCTGATGGAGCGGTATTTTGCGGGGGAATGGTTCTCCGCGGAGGAGTTGCTCCC
>CAZKGE010000193.1:0-3905 GCA_964552065.1 uncultured Oscillospiraceae bacterium
ACAAAAGCCTTTACGTTGCCCTGCTCTGCAAGGCGGCAGCCGGTAAAGCATCACAAAACCAAACGCATGATAGTTTCCAAAACCCGGCTCCTCTGTGGTATACTCGTGGCGAGACACAGAGGAGGTTTTTATGAAGCGGTATGTTTTGACCATCGAAGGCATGGGCTGCGCGCACTGCGTCAAGAGCGTCACGGAGGCGCTGACGGACATTGGCGCTTCCGTAGAGAACTGCGTCGTCGGCTCGGCTGCGGTCTTATTCGACGCGGATACGCAGATGCTCATCGACGCCGTCGCCGACCGGGGCTTTACCGTAACGAACGTTTCGGAGGCGTAACGTCCCGTATGTCCGGCAAGCGCGTGATCGTCGGCATGTCCGGCGGCGTGGACAGCGCCGTCGCCGCGCTGCTTCTAAAGGAGCAGGGCTGCGACGTGACCGGCGTGTTCATGAAGAACTGGGAGGAGACGGGCGAGGACGGCGTCTGCACGGCCGCGGCCGATTTTGACGACGTCCGCCGCGTCTCGGACCGGCTCGGCATCCCGTATTACGCGGTCAACTTCTCCCGCGAGTATCTCGACCGCGTGTTCTCCTATTTTCTTGCGGAATACCGCGCCGGCCGCACGCCGAACCCGGACGTGCTGTGCAACTGCGAGATTAAGTTCTGCGCATTTTTGGAGTTTGCGCTGAAAAACGGCGCAGACTTTCTCGCGACCGGACATTACGCGCGGCTCGAGCACGGGGAAACCGTGCGCCTTTTGCGCGCGGCCGACGCCGACAAGGACCAGACGTATTTTCTCGCGGGGCTGACGCAAGCGCAGCTTGGCCGTGCGCTGTTCCCGATCGGCGGCTTCGTTAAGCACGACGTGCGCCGCATCGCGCGCGAGCACGGCCTGCCAAACGCGGCAAAGAAGGACTCGACGGGCGTGTGCTTCATCGGCGAGCGGAACTTCAAGCGATTCTTGATGGAGTACCTGCCCGCGCAGCCGGGGGACATCGTGACGGAAACGGGCAGGACCGTCGGCCGCCACGACGGCCTCATGTACTACACGCTCGGCCAGCGGCGGGGCCTTGGCATCGGCGGCCGCAGCGACGGGACGGGCGAGAGCTTCTTTGTCATCGGCAAGGATTTGAAGCGGAATCTGCTCATCGTCCAGCAGGGCGAGCACGAGGAGCTGTATTCGACCGCGCTGACTGCGGACACGGTCAACTGGATCGCCGGAGAGCCGCCGGGACGCGAGTTTTCGTGTACGGCGAAGTTCCGGTACCGCCAGCCGGACCGGCCTGTGCGCGTGCGCGTGCAGGGCGGCGGCGCCGAGGTCGCGTTTTCGCAGCCCGAGCGCGCGGTAACGCCGGGGCAGTGGGTCGTGCTGTACGACGGCGAGGCCTGCATCGGCGGCGGGCCGATCGAGAGCGCCGTTCCGCTCAAGGCGATCCGCATATAGCGGCGTCAAAGACAAACTTTCGTTTGTCTACGGCGGCGCGCGAAATTGCCCGCATATGCCGAAACGGCGCGAATCAGGCATAAAACCGGGCGCTGCGTTTGCTTTTCGCATTTGCTGGCCGTATAATAAACCTATGGAATCCGGCTCAAAGCGCCTGCGGCTTAAGCCCCGGCTCGCCGCCGCGGCGGACATGCTCTCCGGCCTCGGCACGGTCGCGGACATCGGCTGCGATCACGGCAGGCTCGCCTGCGCGCTGCTGCAGAGCGGCGCCGCCAAACGCTGCATCGCGATCGATTGTAGCGCCGCGTCGATTGAAAAATGCGCGCGCCTTGCCACGCTCGTGGGCGTGTCGGACCGGCTGGAGCTGCGGCTCGGCGACGGTCTTTTGCCGCTCGCCCCCGGCGAGTCGGACGGCGTCGCGCTGCTGGGCTTGGGCAGCGCGCTGATCGTGCGGCTGCTTGAGCGAAGTTTGGTCCCGCTCGCGGGAACCAAACTTGGCGTGTTCTCGCCGATGCGCGCGTCGGACGAACTGCGATATTATCTGTGGAACGCCGGCTATCGCATAAGCGACGACCGCGTCGTCGAGGATTCCGGCAGGCTGTACCAGGTGTTCTCCGCCTCGCCGCCGGACGGCCGGGGACGCGACGAGTTGCCCGGCGGGTTCCCGCCGGACTGCTTTTCGGTGGGCTACGAAGCGTTCCGGCACGGCGGGCCGCTGTTTACCCGGCTTGTGCGGCAGCAGCTCGGCGAGCTCGAGCGGCGGCTCTGCACGGCGCGGCAGTCGGCGGGCGAAGCCGCGCTGGAGCGCAGGGCGCAAAACCTGCGCAGAATATTGGAATGGACGGAGGCCCGCGCATGAAACTGAACGAGTTTGTCGATATGATGGAGCGCATCGCCCCGCCGCAGCTTGCCATCGCCGACGATAATGTCGGGCTTTTGGTCGGGCCGGATCACGACGAGGTGCGCCGCGTGCTCGTCGCGCTCGATCTGACCGTGCGCGTTGCACACGAGGCCGCCGCAATTGGCGCGGACCTCGTGCTGACGCATCATCCGCAGTTTTTTCGGGGCGTTAAGCGCATGCTGCCGGACCATCCGGACACGGCGGCCGCATACGCGCTGATCCGGCATGGCATCGGGCACTACGCGGCGCATACGAACTACGACGCGGCGGCAGGCGGCGTCAACGACGTGCTTGCCGGGCTGATCGGGCTTTTCGACGTCGTCCCGCTGCCGCCGGAGAACCTCGGCCGCGTCGGCGCGCTGAAACCGCCGCTCAGCCTTTTCGAGTTTGCCTCGCTTTTGCAAAAAAAACTCGGCGACAACGTGCGCTTCTGCGGCGACCCGGACGCGCGCGTCGGCCTTGTCGCCGTCGTGGGCGGCGCGGGCGACGGCGAGCTTGAGTTTGTGAAAAGCGCGGGCGCGGACACGTTTGTCACGGGCGAGATCCGGCATCATCGGGCGCTTGCGGCCGCGGTGCTCGGTATCAATGTTGTGACGGCCGGACATTATGAGACGGAACACGCCGCGATGCCTCCTTTGATTGCCCGTTTACAGAGCGAATCAAATGATGTACAATATTCGTTGGCGCATTCGGAGGCAAGTCCGTTTTGCTCCGGATTCACAGGAAGACAGGAGGGGAATCCATGAACAATCTCGAGACGCTCTGGGCCTATCAGGAGGCCGAGCAGCAGCTGATGCAGATCGAGAACACCATTCGCTCGACGCCTTCCCGTGTCAAGCTGAACCAGCTGCACAAGCTTTTAAAAGCGCAGCAAGCGGCGATTACGAAGCTGAACGAGGACGCAACCGTGCGCGCCCAGCAGTTCGACCGGCTGCTCGACCAGATCGCCAAGCTTGAGGAGCGGCTGCAGCTGGAGGTTTCCGAGCTCGAAAATCTCCAGCAGGACGAGGAGAGCACCGCCGAGGAGATGGCGGAGCTGCGCGCGGACGTGGAACGGCTCTCGCGCGAGATCAATTCCGCCATGCGCGACGCAAAGTCTTTGCAGCAGGCGATGGAGAAGACGGTGGAGGAGTACCAGTCGACGCGCGCGGCGGCGGGCAAGGCCAAGCGTGAGTACGACCAACTCCGCGTCGTCTGCGAGACGGAGCGCGAGGAGAGCGCCGGCGAGCTCGAGAAACGCACAAAAGAGCTCGAGAAAATCGAAAAAACCGTCGACGCGGCGTTGATGGAGAAATATAAGAAGGTCAAGCTGCACCACGCGCAGCCAATCGCGAAGGTGATCAGCAGCAAGTGTTCCGGCTGCAACATGTCGCTGCCGATGGTCGTGCTCAAGAAACTCGCCACGGAGAACACGGTCGTCGAATGCGAAAACTGCGGCAGGATTTTGTTTTCAGAAAGTAAATAACGAACGGTTTGCGAGTAAGCCAGACGGCCGCGCCCCGGCAAGCGGGGTGAGGAAAGTCCGAGCACCACAGGGCAGAGTGCCGGGTAACGCCCGGCGGAG
>CAZKGE010000194.1:0-3904 GCA_964552065.1 uncultured Oscillospiraceae bacterium
CGGCTTTGCCGCTTTCGAAATCCACGCTGCATCGCGGCGCACGGTTTTGCATCGGCAAAACGGTGCGCCGCTTGGTAGGTGGAAACGGAACCATCCCGATCGCCTCTTTGCTTGCCTGGGGCGGGCCGCGCATGCTATGATGGATAAAAAGAAAAACCGAGAAATATGACGCATCGCGTATGAACGGGGGGCGCGCCATGTCGGATTTACCCATTGAAAGCGAACGGCTGAAAAACGTTTGGGCGGAGCGATTTGACCGCCGGACATACCGGTTTCTTGCCGTCGTCGCCACCGCATTTTTGGCGGTATATGTCCTGCTCAGCGTCGGCGTCTCCATCCGAGGCACGTATTAGCACTGGTTTTTCTCGCGTGCGCAGTGGCTCCCGATGTCGCTGATATCCGGCTGCACATTCGTTCTGTGCGCGCTGCTGTACCGCGGCCTGCGGGAGAGCGGCGCGACGGTCAGCGCGATCGCGATCCTCTGCCTTGCGCTGCTGCCGCGGCTGATGCTGTCGCTGTGGATCGAGTACATACCCACCGAGGACTTTAAGCTCTACAGCGACGCGACGCTCGGTTTTGCCAATTATGACCCACGGCCACTGATCCGGATGGCGGAAGGCTGGGGGCTGCCGGACCTGATCGGGTACGGAGTAATCAACGGGCTGATCATGCGGCTGTTTCCGCGCACCGTCGCGGGTATGCAGCTTGAGCAGGCTGCGATCACGTCGCTTGTCTGCGTGCTGATTTATCTGATCGGCCGCCGCTATGACCGGCGCGCGGGCTTGCTCGGCGCGATGGCGTTTGCGGTCGATCCCGCCAGCATCGTGATGGCCCAGGTGACGACGAACCAGCATCTTTCAACGCTGTTTGGCATATCGGCCGTATTTTGGCTGCTGGCTGCGGTGCGGGCAAAGGGCCTTGCACGGATGGCGGCGCTCGGACTTTTGGCCGCACTGCTGCTTGTGCTGCAACAATACGCGCACCCGTCCTCGCTCCCGACGCGGATCGCGTGCTTTTTGTGGGTCCTGCTGCTGATGGTCCGCGCGTTTCGGGACAAAAAGCGGCTGATCCGGCTTGGCGCCGTGACACTGGCACTTGCGGCCGGGCTCTTGGGAGGCAAGGCGCTCGGCACGAAGGCGCTCGAGCGGGCAGACCTGTACCATGCGGAGCGATACTCCAGCACACCCGCGCAGGATTGGTTCATCTTCAAAATCTTGACCGGGCTCAATCCGGAATCCGGCGGCTCGCTCTCCTACGACGGCAAGTTCGCAAAGGAAAACGGCGAGTTGGCGTTTTCCCGCTCCGGGGAAAACCGGCTGGAACCGTTCGCTGCTGCGATTTGGGAACGAATCCACGATCCGCGGGTGTTTGCGTCCACGCTCGTCAAAAAGACCGTCACCGTCTGGTGCTCGAAGAACGGCGCGTTCGACGCTTATGCGCACGGTCTGTATATATATGGTCTGGACACGCCGTATCCGAACGAGCCGCTGGAGGGACTCAGCTACACGCGGCTGTACGACTTTATCAAGACCTACGCGCTGGCCGATCATGCCTTGCAGACGCTGATCTATCTGTTTGCCGCGCTGGGCGTACTGCTGCGCAGGCGCGCCGCTTCCGAGACGCCGGATCTGGTGCTTTGGGTCGCGCTCGGCTGGATGGGCATCATGGTGCTGACGGAGGCCGCGGCGCGCTACAACTACTATGCCATGCCGTTCTTGTGCGTGCTTGCCGGCATCGGCGCGCGCGATTTGGCGGGGCTTTTCCAAAGGGCGCGGGCAAAGCGCGCCGGCGGGCGGCCGGATTTGGAGGTACCGCTCCGCGCGGACGGGACAACCCCGGACCCAGGGGAACAGGCATAGAGTGCGGGCGGCCGGCGGGCCGCGGCGCGCAAAAACACCGGCGGCGGAGCGAAAGCTCCGCCGCCGGTGTTTGTCAGATCAAGCCCCTACCACCCGAGCGTCTCGTCGATCAAAAACACATAGAACGATTTTACGTTGCGCGTGGGATATTCGTGGACGACCGTCGCGTTGCACGAGCGCGCGGGCGTCGAGCAGTCCGTGCATTTGCCGGTGAGCGCGCAGGGCGTTTTTAGGCCCAGGCGGCGCGCGTTGACCGGACAGCAGTCGGTCTTGATGCGCTTTATCGCCGCGTCGTAGTCGCGCACGATCTTGTTCTTTCCCGCCACGACGATCACCGTCTCGGGCCCGAACAGCATCGCGGCCACGCGGTTGCCGGTGCCGTCGATGTTGACGAGCGTGCCGCTCTCGGTGATGGCGTTCACGCCGGAAAGGTAGACGTCCGCCGTCATGGCGAGCCTGCGCACGTCCTGCTTCTGAAACTCCTCCGCGAACGTGTGGCAGTAGAGCGTGTTGCCGTGCGCGCGGATGGCGTCATGGAGCCCCATGTCCGCGACCGTGCGGCTGCCGCCGGAGCCGACGCTGCCGCTGCCGATAATGTTCAGAATCTCGGCGGTTGCCTCCGCGGACGAGTGAAATGCCTTTGCGATGAATCTGCGGCGGCAAAGCGCCTTTATAACGGAATCGTACTGCTGCATATGTCGTTTCCCTCCCTGATTGCATCATTGTAGCACGGCGGCGCGCCGTGTTGCAAATTAACCCCAAATCCTGTATGATGAACGCACGAATTCATGGAGGACCTGATATGGCATACCCGCTGGAGCTGATCCGGAATTTCTGCATCATCGCGCATATCGACCACGGCAAGTCGACGCTCGCCGACCGGCTGATGGAGCTGACCAATACGGTCGCGGCCCGCGACATGGCGGAGCAATTGCTCGACAACATGGACATCGAGCGCGAGCGCGGCATCACGATCAAGTCGTCGGCCGTGCGCATGTTCTATCCGCATACCGACGGCAAGACCTATATGTTCAACCTGATCGACACGCCCGGGCACGTGGACTTTACGTACGAGGTGTCGCGCGCGCTCGCGGCGTGCGAGGGCGCGGTGCTCGTCGTGGACGCGACGCAGGGCATCGAGGCGCAGACGCTCGCGAACGTCTACCTCGCTGCGGACAACAACCTCGAGGTGATGCCCGTCGTCAACAAGATCGACCTGCCGAGCGCCGAGCCGGAGCGCGTGATAAAGGAGATCGAGGACGTGATCGGCCTGCCCGCACAGGACGCGCCGCTGATCTCGGCCAAGAACGGCATGAATGTCGAGCGGGTGCTTGCCGGCATTGTGGACGCGGTGCCCGCGCCTGGCGGCGACCCCGACGCGCCGCTGACCGCGCTGATATTCGACTGCTACTATGATAACTACAAGGGCGCGCTGTCGTATGTGCGCGTGTTCGACGGCACGGTGCGCGTGGGGGATCGAATTCGCTCGATGGCGACGAACGCGGAGTTCGACGTGACGGAGGTTGGCGTATTTTCGCCAGCGATGAAGCCCGTCGACGAGCTGACCGCGGGCGAGGTCGGCTACATCGCCGCCTCGATTAAGAGCGTGGCCGAGACCAAGGTCGGCGATACGTTCACAAACGCGGACAACCCGGCGAAAAAGCCCCTGCCCGGCTATAAGAAGGCGACGCCGATGGTGTTCTGCGGCATCTACCCGGCCGACGGCGCGGATTACGGGGACCTTAGGGACGCGCTCGATAAGCTCAAGCTCAACGACGCCTCGCTCTCGTTCGAGCCGGAGACGTCGAGCGCGCTCGGCTACGGCTTCCGCTGCGGGTTCTTGGGCCTTCTGCACATGGAGATCATTCAGGAGCGGCTCGAGCGCGAGTTCAACCTCGACCTCATAACCACCGCCCCGAGCGTCATATACGAGATAACCAAGCGCGGCGGCGAGGTCGTGAGGATAGACAACCCGTCCAACTACCCCTCGCCCGACGATATCGAGGTCGCGGCCGAGCCGGTGGTCAAGGCGAATATAATCACCC
>CAZKGE010000195.1:0-1002 GCA_964552065.1 uncultured Oscillospiraceae bacterium
CTACACGGACAATCCCGAGTACGAAGTGCTCAGCGAGGAAGGCACCAAATCCCTGGACGACTACTACAAGCAGTTTGACGTCGAGTGCAAGATGAACATCCGCAGCGGCGGCCCGGACCTGTATTGGCACGGCGGCGCCGCCGTGGAACTGCCCGAGCCGGACAAAAAGTACACGATCGCGTTCTCCGTTTACTACACGGTGGACGAGGTCGGCGCGATGTATCTCGAGGGCATGGAGAGCGCCGCGGCGGAAGCCGGTATCGAGCTTCTGATCAACGACGCGGACTACGACCAGAACCTGCAGAACCAGGCCATTGAGCAGTGGATTCTGCAGGGCGTCGACGCCGTCATCATGACCGCGTGCGACTTCTACGGCGTCAAGGACGCGCTCGACGCGCTCGAGGCCGCAAACATCCCCGTCATCACGCTGGACGCGCCGCCTTGCGCGGGTTCCGTGGACTGCGTGGTCATGTATGACTGCGTGGAGCAGGGCCGGCAGGCCGGCGAGGCGCTGGAGGCGTTCCTGAAGGAGAACGGCTCCGACATGGACGGCTCGATCTACTACGGCACGCTGCCGTTTGTGCATCCCAACGCCGTGACCCGCGAGGTCGGCTTCAAGTCCGTATTTGAAAAATACGAGAACATCGAGGTCAAGGCGCTCACCGGCGAAGGGCCCGAGGACCACTACACCGCGTTCGAGGGCATTTTGCAGGGCGCGGACGACATCATCGGCCTGTGGGGCCTGTACTCCTCCGCGACCTACGGCATCATGCAGGCGGTCACCGCCGGCGGCTACGACTATCCCATCACCTCCGTGGATAACGACCGCGTCATTCTCGAGGGCATCTACAACGGCGAAGTCCTCGGCTCCTGCTGCTACGGCGCCATCGAAGGCTCGCGCCTGGCGCTGGCCGCCACGATCCTGCTGCTCAACGGCGAGCACGTGCCGTCCATCATCTATCAGGGCAACACGTTTGTCGACAAAACCAACGTCGAGGCCGC
>CAZKGE010000195.1:1012-3877 GCA_964552065.1 uncultured Oscillospiraceae bacterium
TACAACGGCAAAACGCTTGCCGACTACATCGCCGGCGGCAACTAAATCAGCTGCCGCACGCTTTCGGGACACAGCTTTGCAAATGTACAGGAGGTACGCTGCCCATTTATCTGTTATGTTTGGTCCCACGGACCGAACATGCAACTAAAAAAAGGAGGACTCTGAACGTGAAGAAACTGCTGGCAATCCTTGTGTGTGTTCTGATGGTATTCGGCCTCTTCGCATGCGCCCCGCAGGAAGCCGCGGCACCCGCGGTGACCGCGACCGCCGCGCCTGCGGCCGAAACGGCGGCGCCCGAGGCGACCGCCGCGCCGGAACCTGCGGTGCCCGTCAACCCCAACCTGGCGGACATGGTTCCGTTTGCCCAGGAGTGGGAGATCAACAAGTACTACAACGACCTGGGCGTTGATTGCAACGTGACCTACACCGCGACCGGCGGCGTCGTGAACGTGCCCGACAAGCCCGCGACCGCCATGCCGAAAGGGAATGAGGCGTACAAGATCGGCTTCTCCGTGTACTACACGGTGGACGAGGTCGGCGCGATGCTGCTCGACACCATGAAGGCCTGCGCCACGGAAGCCGGTGTGGAACTCCTAGTCAACGACGCCAACTATGACCAGAACGCCCAGAACCAGGCCATCGAACAGTGGATCCTCGACAAGGTCGACGGCGTCATCCTCGCCCCCTGCGATTTCTACGGCGTGAAGGGCGCTTTGGACGCGCTGAAGGCGGCCGGTATCCCGGTCATCACGCTCAACCCCGCTCTGGCCGGCGAAGCCACCTCGGTGGTCATGTCCGAGTGCACCGAACAGGGCGCGATGGCGGCCAAGCTCCTGATCGACTACCTCTTGGCCAACAACATCGAGATGAAGGGCACCGTGGTCTTCCAGACGCTGCCGTTCGTGCACCCGAACGCCGCGACGCGCGCCAAGGGCTTTAAGGACGCCTTCATTCCGTATCCGGACATCACGATCGTCGAGCTGACGGGCATCTCGCCTGAGGACCACTACACCGCGTTTGAGGGCGCGATCGCCAGCTACGGCAAGGATCTGATCGGCGCCTTCGGCCTGTACTCCTCGGCCACCATCGGCATGATGAACGCCAACAAGGCCAACAAGGCCAACATTCCGCTCACCTCCATCGACAACGATAAGGTCATCCTCGAAGGCATCTACAACGGCGAGGTCTTAGGCAGCTGCTGCTACAGCTCCACGTCCCCGGCGTTCTGGTGCATGAGCCAGATGATCAACCTGCTCAACGGCTGCGAAATCCCGGCCGCGATGTTCTATCCGAACACGAACGTGACCAAGGACAACGTTGCCGAGATGTTCGAGTTCTACTACAACGGCAAGACGCTGGCCGACTACATCGCGGGTGTGGTCGACTAAGAACAGCAAACCCAGGGCCCAAGACGCAGCGGGCCGGCCGGGGCGGGCAAAAACCGCCGCCCCGGCCGGCCGCCATCCGCGCGGCCGGTTTCATCCGGACGCCGGCTTACCATTGAACTATCTGCACGCCCGCAGGGGCGCCGCGATATCGGAAATACGTTTTGAAATGAGGTACCAAACCATGAACAACGTTCCCGAGCTGATCGTCATGCTGACCCACAACGACCGGACCGTTCCCGACGCGATCGAGGTATTCGAGAGCGCCAAGCATGCGCCCGCGAAGTTCTGGGGCTTTAAGGAGGTCGGGCTGCCGATTCCGGACATGAAGAAGCTGGTCGGGCTCATGAAGGACGCGGGCAAGACGACCTGTCTTGAGGTCGTAAACTACACGGAGGAGGGCTGCGTCGAGGGGGCGAAGGTTGCCGTAGCGTGCGGCTTCGACATCCTGATGGGGACTCTGTATTTCGACTCCGTCAAGGCAGTCACCGACGCGGCCGGCATCCGTTATATGCCGTTCGTCGGAAAGATTTCCGGTCGGCCCAGCGTGCTGGAGGGCACCATCGACGGCATGATCGACGAGGCGAATGGCCTCGTGGACGGGAAGGGCCTCACCGGCTTCGACCTTCTGGGCTACCGATATACGGGTGACGCGGTGAAGCTCAACGCGGAGTTTGTCAAGCGCGTGCGCGCGGACGTGTGCCTAGCCGGCAGCGTGGCGACGTTCCAGCGGCTCGACGAGGTGAAAGCGACGGGCGCGTGGGCGTTTACGGTCGGCGGAGCGTTCTTCGAGAAGAAGTTTGGCGACTGCTCGTTCGGCGAGCAGATCAAAATCGTTGTCGGCTATATGAACAGAGCGTAGGCCGGCGAAAGGGCGGGGAAGAAATATGCGGGCATTGGCGTTTGGCGCGCATCCCGACGACATTGAGTTCCAGATGGCCGGAACATTGGCCAAGATGAAGAACCGCGGCGACGAGATATTCATGTGCGTCGCCACGAACGGCGAGATCGGCTCCTATGGCATGACGCGTAAGGAGATCGCCGCTCTGCGCAAAAAAGAGGCGGAAGCGTCCGCGGCCGTCATCGGCGCGACGCTGTTCTGGCTCGGCTACGAGGACGAGATGCTGTTCGACGAGCGAAAAACGCGCATGGACTTCATCGAGGTGCTGCGCGCCGCGCGGCCGGACGTCGTATTCGCGCCGCCGCCGTTTCTGGACTACAACCAGGATCACGACGCGACGGGTTATCTGGCGTTCCAGGCGCGGATCCTGTCGACGGTCAAGCTGATGGCGACCAAGCACGACGTCGTCGGCCACATCCCGGCGATGTTCTACTGCATGCCGGCGGGCTCCCTGCAGAACCGCATTTCCCCGCAGTATTTCGTAGACATCACGGACACGTTCGAAACGAAGCTTAAGATGTTCCACTGCCACGCGTCGCAGCAGGGCGACTGGTGCCGCGACGCGTTCGGCGTGGACTA
>CAZKGE010000196.1:0-3834 GCA_964552065.1 uncultured Oscillospiraceae bacterium
AGCTTTCGCCGACGGATTTTAAGTCCGTTGTGTATGCCGTTCCACCACAGCCGCACAGCAATTTCTATTGTAGCATCCCGCGCGGCCCTGTCAACGGCGGAGTTCCGTTTACAGGCCGAATAGGATGCCGGCGGCCGCGCCGAAGAGGATGAACAGGATCGGATGCAGCCTTTTGGTGCGCTCCCACAGCATCACGAAAAGCAGCAGGGCCAGAAGCACGAGATTTGCGGGACGCAGGGCGGCAAACAGCCCGCCCGACAGAGGCCCTGTCACCACGGCGGCCTGCAGCAGCGTCAGCGCCGACGCCGCGATCAGGCCGGCGACCGCGGGGCGGAGGCCGGAGAACGCGTTCTCCACGAGCGGCGAGCTGCGGTACTTTTTTAAATACCGCGCGATCAGGGAGACGATCACAAGCGAGGGCAGCGTCAGCGCAAGCGAGGCGACGACCGCGCCGGGTATGCCGGCGGCCGAATAGCCGACGAACGTCGCCGCGTTGATGCCGATCGGGCCCGGCGTGGACTCCGCAATCGCGACGATGTCCGGCAGCGTAGGCGCGACAAACCACTGCGGCCGCTGCCGCGTCAGCTCCGTCAAAAACGGGATGGTCGCAAGCCCGCCGCCCACCGCGAACGCGCCGATCTTCAAAAACGACAGAAACACGTACAGCAGCGGATTCATCGGCGCAGCCTCCCGTAGACAAGTCCGAGCGCGGCGCCGCCGAGCACGACGTACACCGGCGACTGGCCGAGCAGGCCGACCAGCACAAACGCGATAACGCACAGCGCGATGCCGAAAAAGTCATGCACGGCGGTGCGCAAAAGCCGGACCACCGCGGCGATGATGAGCGCGGCGACGGCGACGCGGATCCCCGCGAACGCGTGCACGACAATCGGATTCTGCCAAAGGTTTTTCAGCGCGATCGCGATGGCGAGGATGACGAGGACCGGCACGAGTATCACGCCGAGCGTGGCGCATATGGCGCCGGGCAGGCCGCGCAGTTTATAGCCTACGAACGTGGCCGTGTTGACCGAGATCACGCCGGGGACGCACTGCGAGAGCGCAAAGTAGTCGAGCAGTTCCTCCTCGGTTGTCCAGCCCTTGTTCTCCACAAGCTCGCGGATCAGGAGCGGCAGCATCGAATAGCCGCCGCCGAATAAAAACGCGCCGATTTTTGTAAACGTGAGAAACAGCGTCAGCAGTTTTGGCATCTTAATATACGTTCCAATGCATGACGAACGCGTACAGGTACGCCACAAGGCCCAGCGCGCACAGCGTCGTCGCGAACGCGTCAATCCATTTGTTTCGGGTGAGCAGGCCGAGCGCAAGGGAGACGGGAAACGCCGCGACCATATACCGCGGTGCGGAGAGCAGCCACGTCGCGCCCATGCTGACCAGATAGTACGCGATAAAATACGCCGCGTACGACGCGCGCAGCTTTTTGACCGCGGCCAGCACGAGCGCGAGCGAGCCGAAGAGGAAGATCAGGTTCGGCAGCCAGAGGCCGAGCACCTTCGACAGGCTGCCGTTACTGAACGCGGCGAGCAGGTTGTCGAACTGGTAGCCCGCGGTGTGGAAGAACCAGCCGGGGGTCTGCTGCCAGTTCTCGGCCTGATAGGTCATAAACTGGAACGCGTTGCCCGACACGCGGTAGTTGATGAAAAGGTACAAGCAAAGCCCAAGCGGGATGACGGCGAGCGAGGCGATGTCGACGATGCGCTTGAACGTCTCGTCCGCATGCGTGCGGCCTTCTTTGCGGTCGCGAATCATGTCGGCGACGATCTCGAAACAGACGGGCGCGAGCAGCAGCACGCCGGGCAGCCGCGTAAACGCCGCGAAAAAGCCCAGCACGCACGCGGCGGGGTAGTTCTTCTTGCGCGCAAAATACATGATCGACACGGACAGCAACAAAAACAGGCTGTCGGACAGCGGCGCGGACAGCAGCACGCTCGCGGGCAGGACACACAGATACCGAAGGCTCCGCATTGCGGTGTCGCGGTCCATGTCGATGAGCGCCATCTCGTAGAACACGTAGCCCGAAAACACGCACGCGACGTTCGAAACGAACAGGCCCGAGATCAGGTAGTCCCGGAACACGACGTTGAAGATACGCACGACGATCGGATAAAACGGGAGGAACACGAGCAAAAACCGGTCCTCGCCCTGCGGCTGGTACCAGTTTTCGGCGATGCTGAGATAGTGGCGCGCGTCGAAGCTGATCGGGTTCCACAGACCGATCGTGTCGAACACGCCGCCCTGATAGCCGCTTTTCTTGATTGCAAACAGGTACGCAAGCAAAAACAGCGCGATGCGGAACAGCGCAAGCAGCAGCACGATCCGCCAGAACGGGTGCATCCGCGCGTACCGGCCGGACCGCTTGCCGTCGGCGGCGTGCGCGTCGATCTCCGGCAGGCCGCTCCACGCCTGCGTCCAGACCGGGATGAAGCGGATGCCGAGCAAAAGGAACAGGAACGTCAGCAGCGCCGCGGCAAACAGCGACGCGAGCCGTTCCGGCGGGTTGACGATGGTGCTGCGCGTAAAGAACACGAGCAGCGCAACCGTGGGCACCACGGTGAACAGGAAGCGTTTACGCAGCGATGCCGACAGCTGTTCCTTCATACTCGCACCTGATTACCGGCGGCGAAGCGCCTTGGGCTTTCCCAGTATCTCCGCGTAGAGGATGCCGGCGCGTACCGAGGAGGCGTCCCAGAAAAGCGCAGGGTTCCGCGCCGGAATGGGCGCGGTCGAGCGCGGGACCGTCGACTGGGCGGGGCTTCGGGCGGCGTCGGAAGGACAATTCGGTTGGACGCCGGAGATGCTCGTTTCCTCGTGCGAATGCCCGGTAATGGAGCTGGATTCGAGCGTGTGCCGCGTGGTCTCGCGGATCTGCGACAGACGGCTGGCTATATCGGTGCGCATGCGCGCGCCCGGCGCGGAGGGGTCCATCCCCTCGGTGGACGTGCCGATCGGCGGGATGCCGACGCCTTCCATGGAAACGGGCGCGGCTGCGGCGGGAGCGGGCGGGCTGACGGCGACGCGCGGCTTCAGCGTGGTCTGTACGGGCTGCTGCCGCATCGGCTGCGCAACGGGCCGCTGCGCAGCCGGAGCCGTGGCCGGCTTCTGTTCGGCGCCGCGGGCGGCCACATTCCGAGAAGCCTCCCGCTGCGCCTCTTTCTGCTGTTTCTGCCTGCTCCTGCCCAGTATGGCGAATACCACGTAAAGGATCAGGCCGAGAATAAACAGCGCATTCATACGCTTACTTCTTCTCGCCGTCGGTGGGCTTGGCGCCCTTGCCGATCGCGCTGCGCATCTCGGTGTCGGAGATCACATTCTGCATGTTGTAGTAATCCATCACGCCGAGCCTTCCTTCGCGGAATGCTTCGGCGATGGCCTTGGGGACCTCGGCCTCGGCCTCGATCACGCGCGCGCGCATGCCCTGCGCGTGGGCGACGTTCTCCTGCTCCTGCGCGACGGCCATTGCGCGGCGCTCTTCGGCCTTGGCCTGCGCGATGCGCTTGTCGGCCTCGGCCTGGTCGATCTGCAGCTGCGCGCCGACGTTGCGCCCGACGTCCACGTCCGCAATGTCGATCGAGAGGATCTCAAACGCCGTGCCGGCGTCAAGGCCCTTGGCAAGCACCGTGCGCGAGATTTTGTCGGGGTTTTCGAGCACTTCCTTATGACTGTTGGCGGAGCCCACGGTGGTGACGATTCCCTCGCCGATGCGCGCGATGATTGTTTCCTCGCCCGCGCCGCCGACGATGCGGTCGATGTTGGCGCGGACCGTGACGCGCGCCTTGGCGCGCAGCTCGATGCCGTCCATGGCGACCGCGGCGATGA
>CAZKGE010000197.1:0-3773 GCA_964552065.1 uncultured Oscillospiraceae bacterium
GGCAGAGCAGTGCAAACAGCAGCGCGAGCGGCCAGAGGTCGACCGCGTGCAGCGGCTTTTCCCCGGTTGCAAGCCGCGTCAGTTCGGCGAATGCGAGGAGGCCGAGCGCGATGGCGGGCGCGTCCGCGGAGAGGCTCGAGATCAGGTTCAGCGTCATCGGGAACAGCGCGACGGCCAGCAGCACGCGCCGCATCGCTTTTGCGCGGGAAACGGCGAGGGCGATCAGGCCCGCGCAGAGCGCGAGGTTGCAAAAGCGCGCGGCGTAGAGCGCGGGGACGGGGGGCAGATTCATTAGCCGCGCGGCAAAGAGCCCGCAGGTGGTCGCGATATAGCCCGTAACCGCGTACGGGTACACGATCGTCTCGCGGACGACGGCGCCGCCGGCCGCCGCGGCCGGCGTAAAGAAGACCGGGCGGTAAAACAGGTCGAAGCTGTATTCGTGCGTGCCGAGGGAATCGTACAGCGCCGCGTCCTCGCTGCGGAACGTTACCCGGTATGTGACAAGCCCGATGCTTTTTTCGATCGGCTGTTCATGAAAGCCGGCTTTGCCGAGCAGGATGTTCGCGTAACGGTACGCCGTGGCGCAGTGCGTCTGATCGTCCGGCGACGCGAACGGCGGCAGCAGCACGGAGAACGTTGCGCCGAACAGGAGCAGCGTGACGAACGTGGCCGCGCCGATCCGGCGGCCGGACGCAAGGCGTTGCGAGAGCGCGACGGCCGCGGCAAACGCGGCCACGACGCCGAGCGCGAGCGCAACATACAGCGGCAGCGAAGGAATACCCGTTTCGGCGCCGATTGCGCGCACGCGTGAGAAGGTTATGGCGCAGAAACCCAGCAGCGCCAAGGCGCAAATCAGGGCGAGCGGCAAAACGAGGGAGCGCGTCCGTTTCGTATCCATACCTGTTCAGTATAGCAAAAAAGCGCGAATCCGCAAGCAAAACGCGGGCGATTTTGCGCATTGAGCCGGCGGCGCGGATATGCTATACTGAACACGCTTCAACGCGCGGCCGGCGCGTGGACAAGAAGGCGGGGGACAGGCATGGTTGCGTGGATCGGGTATGCCGTCGCGGCGGTGGCCGCGGGCGCGCTGACGCCCGTTTTTATCAAGACCGGCGCGAAGCGGACGGCGCCCACGATCGGCGCGGCCATATTCGCCGCGGTCGTGCTTTTGTACTACGGCGGCGTGCTGGCGCTCGGCAACCTCTCGCCGCTTACCGCGCTTTTGGACGGCGGGACCGCCGCCCTCCTCGCGCTCGCCGGGGCCTGCTGGGGCTTTTTCTGCCTCTGCCTGTTCCGCGCGCTGTCGACCGGGCCGGTCACGCGCGTAACGCCGATTACGAACGCCTCCGTGGTGCTGACGTCGCTGCTCGGCGTGCTGCTGTTCGAGGGCGCGCTGGGGTTCTGGAAGGTGATCTTCCTGCTCGTCGTCGTGCTCGGCACGGTGCTGCTCGAAAGCGAGCGCGGCAGGCCGCGGGACCTCCTGTGGGTGCTCTTTGCGCTGCTGGCCGCAGCGTTTACCACGGCGGCCGACACGCTGCTGACGCTGCTCGAAACGGACGTTCCGGACGCGGCGGCCATGTTCTGCGTGGTCGCGGCCGCGCTGATCGTGGTGCTCGCGTTTGCGGTCATCGGGCGCTCGTTTGCCACGGTGCGCAAAATGACCGTGGGAAGCTTCCTGTTTACGCTTTTGGCGGGCATGTCGGCGGGGCTTTCGGTCCTGTGCCGCTACTATTCGGAGCTTTCCGGTAACTGGGACAAGCTCGCGCCGCTGACCGTGCTGAGCCTGCCGCTGACGCTGCTGTTTGCGCGCGTGTTTTTGCGCGAGCGGCTGTCCGGCGCCAACGTGCTGGGACTGATATTCGTATTGTGCGGCATGTTCGCGCTGACGATGAACTTTTGACCAAAAATGGATGGGACGACGCATAGATGAAACGACTCTGCATATTTGATCTGGACGGGACGCTGGTGGACAGCATTCCGGACATCGCACTCAGCCTCAACGCCGCGCTGGCGGAGCGCGGCCTTCCCGCGCTGACGGAGGAGGAGGTAAAGCGCATCGTGGGCCGCAGCGTGGCCTATATGTGCGAGCACGCCACGCCCGCCGACCGCCGCGGCGAGTGGGAGAACGTGCTTGCCGCGTTCAAAAAGCACTACGGCGTCCATTGCTGCGACCACACGCGCGCGTATGAAGGCGTGCAGCGCATGGCGCAGAAGCTGCGTGCCGCCGGCCTGACGCTGGCCGTAGTCTCGAACAAGCCGCACGCCGAGGCGGTCAAGGTCGTCGCGACGCTGTTCCCGCGCGACCGCTTCTCCATGATCCTCGGGCGCACGGACCGCTTCGCGCTCAAGCCCGCGGCCGAGCCGCTGCGCTTCGTGATCGACTATTTCGGCGTGCCGGACCCGGAGGTCGTGTACGTGGGCGACTCCGAGGTGGACATCGAGTTTGCCAGAAACACGGGCGTTTCCTGCGTCAGCGTGTCCTGGGGCTACCGCGCGCGCACGGAGCTTATCGAGGCCGGCGCGGCGGTCATCGCCGACGATCCGGAGGAGGTCGTCGACCTCGTGCTGCGCGCGTAGCGCGCGAGGGGTGCGGCTGAGGTTCCTTTACAAGGCGGGCCGCGCCGCGTATTTGCGCTCGCCGGGGGAGTAGGGAGGCGAAGGGCTAGGGAGACGTCGAGGGAGACGTCGAGGGAGACGTCGAGGGCTCTGCCCTCGAACACCCGCTCAAGGGACACGTCCCTTGAGAATCCCTTTCTGCCAGGCTTAAGCTTTTATGCCTTTCGCAGGGTTTCCAAAGGGCCCCCCGCCCTTTGGCGGTGGTTTGGAGGCAGAGCCTCCAACGTTTCTCTTTGGCGGCGGGACCGAAACCGTCCGTTCCAAGGCCAGTCGGAACAACAAACGCCCCCGCGCGGAAACCGTGCGGGGACGTTTATCTTACATATTATGCTTTCCTGGTTGCCGAAAAGCGCAAACCATGCGCCTCGCCGGCCTCAGCCGCCGAGGTACGCCTTTTTGACCGCCTCGTTCTGAAGCAGCTCGTCGGCGCCCGCCGAGAGCACGATCTTGCCGGTCTCGAGCACGTAGCCGCGCGTGGCGATTGAGAGAGCCATCAGCGCGTTCTGCTCGACAAGCAAAATCGTCGAGCCGGCGTCGTTGAGCTCCTTGATGATCGCGAAGATCTGCTCGACCAATATCGGCGCAAGGCCCATCGACGGTTCGTCCATCATCAAAAGCTTCGGGCGGCTCATTAGCGCGCGGCCCATGGCGAGCATCTGCTGCTCGCCGCCGGAGAGCGTGCCGGCGATCTGCCGCCGCCGCTCCCGAAGCCGCGGGAAGCGGCCGTACACGTCGGTGAGCGAGTCCGGTATCGTCGACGGCGGCTGCGTAAACGCGCCCATCTCGAGGTTCTCCTCGACGCTCATGCGCAAAAACACGCGCCGCCCCTCCGGCACCTGCGCAAGGCCGCTCTCGACGATCTTGTGCGGGGCCATGGACTTAATCTCCGTGTCCTCGAACAGGATGCCGCCCGTGCGCGAGCGCAGAAGGCCGGAGAGCGTCTTCAATATCGTGCTTTTGCCCGCGCCGTTGGCGCCGATGAGCGAGACGATCTCGCCCTTCTTTACGTCGAACGAAACGTTCTTGACGGCGTGGATGCTGCCGTAGTAGACGTTGAGGTTCTCGACCTTCAGCATGCGGTTCACGCCCCCTTCTTGCCCAGATACGCCTCGATGACGACCGGGTTGCTCTTGATCTCGTCGGGCGAGCCCTTGGCG
>CAZKGE010000198.1:0-3760 GCA_964552065.1 uncultured Oscillospiraceae bacterium
GGGCTCGTGCTGACAAACGGCGCAAAGGTCGTGCGGCCGATCGTGCTGGTCGTGCTGGCGCTGCTGTTTTTGCGCGTGATACTGGAGCTGGCGGGCGTGGCGTAGGAAAGGGACCGTTGAGGGATACGTTGAGGGCTCCGCCCTCAAACTCCCGCCAAAGGGGGAAACCCCCTTTGGAAACCCAATATGTCTTGCGGACCTTTCGTCGGGTTTCCAAAGGGCCTCCGGCCCTTTGGTGGGGTTGCAGGGGCAAAGCCCCTGCAAAAGCCCAGTATTTTACCAAACCCTTCTTAATTCACTTACCTCAAAACAAAAAAAAGAGCGCCCCGTCTCCCGCGCGAGCGCTCGTTTTTTCGTTCTATTCCCTGTCGTTTCCCGTTCGTTCTCTACATATACTTGATTTCCAGCGCGCCGAACGACACGTCGCCGTTGACGCGCAGCAGCAGCGGCGCGCCCTCCGCCGCGGTGCCCGTCACCTGAATCGAGCCGAACGATTTATCGGCCGTGATCTCCGTGCGGATGGTGCGCGGCAGAAAGACCTCGCAGGCCGCGAACGACACGTCAATTGACAGCACCGCGCCCGCGGCAACGTCCTGTACGCGCGTTAAATCGAGCACGCCGTGGCCGAACGAAAGATCGATGTCGCCGCCCATAAACGTGGCCTGCGTAAACACCCGCTTATCCTCGCAAAACGCGCAGTCGCCGTTGATGTAGCCGCCCTCCTCGGAATAGCCGCTGCGCTTGCCTTCCCTGGCGTTGCAGGCGAACCGGTTGCGCCGCCAGCTGCGGTTCGGCCAGATACGGCCGAGCAAAAGCGTCAAGCCGAACAGGATCAAAAGCGCGGGCCAGACCATGCTCCAGGACAGCACGAACGCGGTGGCGCCGAGGTTGAACAGCAGATAATAAAACCCGAGCAGCGCGACGCCGAGCCCGAGCGGCGAGCGATGGTCGATCAGCCAGGACACGCCGAGGCCGAGCAGCAGCGCCGGCCATACGATGCTCCAGAACCACACGCCAGAAAACGGAAGCACGTTCAGCCTGTCCAAAAGCAGTACGACACCCACCGCGATGACCACCAGCGCAAAGAAAATGCCGCCCGAGATGCTGCCGCGGCACGCAACCTTCGCGCCCTGCTCCTGCCGCGTATCCCCGGCCGCGGACTGCGCCGCGATGGGACGCGGCTCGAAGGGCTTTACGCCGAGCAGTTCGTCGGTCGACACGTTAAGCACCTCCGCGAGCTTCGGGATGATCGCGATGTCGGGGCACGACACGTCGTTCTCCCACTTGCTGACCGCCTGCGGCGACACGCTGACGCGCTCCGCTAGCTGCTCCTGCGTCAGCCCCTTCCCTTTGCGCAGCGTCATGATGCGTTTGCCGATGCTCATTTCTTCCATATAGTTTTTCCCTCCCCCTTCTTGACAGGGATATTATCTCATAAACCGGGCCGTCAATCCATAACCGGTTTGTACAGTTCAAAAAGCCGGTTCAACCGCTGGTTGAACCGGACTCAATCACCGGTTTCCTTTACAAGGTTGCAGGAATTGGGTTATACTGTATGTTGGTAGAAATGGAGGCTTTTTTGTCATGGCGTTACGCACCATCCGCACGGAGGACGACCCCTGCTTGTATAAAAAGTGCCGCGAAGTCGACGCGTTCAACGAGCGGCTGTCCGAGCTGATCGACGACATGTTCGACACGATGTACGCCGCGGACGGCGCGGGCCTTGCTGCGTCGCAGGTCGGCGTGCTAAAGCGCGTCGTCGTCATCGACGCGGATGGCGGCGAGCCGATGGAGCTTGTCAACCCCGAGATCGTATCCATGTCCGGCACGCAGGGCGGCATGGAGGGCTGCCTGTCCTTCCCCGGCCAGTCCGGCTATGTCGAGCGCGCGAGCGAGGTCGTCGTGCGCGGCTGTGACCGCCGCGGCGTGATGCATGAGTATCGTACGGAGGGCCTGAAGGCGCGCGCCGTACAGCACGAGATCGATCATCTTAACGGCGAGGTGTTTTTGCGCCTGGTCACCGATCCGCCGGAGGGGTACCTGACGCAGGACGACGAGGAGACGCCCGCATGAGAATCGCGTTCCTGGGCACGCCCGAATTTGCCGTTCCGTCGCTTTGCATGCTGCTTGACCGGGGGCATACGCTCGCGGTTTTCACGCAGCCGGACCGTCCGGTCGGCAGGCACGGCACGCCGGCGGCGCCGCCGGCCAAGATGTTCGCGGCGGAGCATGGACTGCCCGTATACCAGTTTGAGAAGATTCGCAGCCCGGAGGGCGTGGCCGCGCTACGCGCGTTCAACCCCGACTTTATGGTCACGGCCGCGTTCGGGCAGATTCTGTCGCGCGAGAACCTGGACGTGCCCAAATTCGGCTGCGTCAACGTGCACGGCTCGCTGCTGCCGAAGTACCGCGGCGCGGCGCCGATTGCGTGGGCGATCGTCGACGGCGAAACCGAGACGGGCATTACGACCATGATGACCGACGTCGGCCTCGACACGGGCGACATCCTTTTGCGGCGCGAAACGGAGATCGGCCCGGACGAGACCGCGGGCGAACTGACGGAGCGGCTTGCCGCGCTCGGCGCGGACGTGCTGGCGGACACGCTGAACTTGCATGCCGCGGGGCTTTTGCAGCGCAGGCCGCAGGACGAATCGCTCGCGACCAAATGCCGCACCCTCAAAAAAGAGGACGGAAAGCTGGACTTTTCCCTGCCCGCACAGCGCGTGCACGACCGCGTACGCGGCATGAACCCCTGGCCGGGCGCGTTCGCGCTGCTTGACGGCGTGCCGCTGAAAATCTGGCGCACGCGAATGACGGACGGCTGCGGCAGGGACGATTGCGTTTGCGGCCAACTTTTTGGCGGCGACAAAACCGGACTGTTCGTGCGCTGTGCCGACCGCATGCTCGAAATTCTCGAGCTGCAGGCGGCGGGCGGAAAGCGGCTCGACGGCAAAACGTTTTTGCGCGGCTGCAACGTCGCGGGCCGGGTGCTCGAATGAGCGTGCGGCGCGCGGCACTTGCGGCGCTCACCGCCGTCACGGAGGAGGGCGCGTACGCAAACCTTGCGCTCAAAAGCGCGGCCGCAGCGCTGCCGAAGGCGGACGCGGGCCGGGTTTCGGCGCTCGTGTACGAGACGCTCGACCACCTGCTGACGATCGACTATTATTTGTCCGCGCTCACCGCGGCCAACAAAAACGCGCTCGTGCGCAACGTCCTCCGGCTCGGCGCGTGTGAGCTTCTGTACATGCACACGCCGGCGCACGCCGCGGTAAACGAAAGCGTTGGCCTTTGCCGCGAGGTCGGCAAAGCCGCGCTGTCCGGCTACGTCAACGGCGTGCTGCGCGCGCTGCAGCGCCAGATCGCGGCCGGCGCGCTTCCCCCGCTCCCCGCCGACGCCGCGGGGCGGCTGTCCGTGCAGTACAGCTTCCCGCCCTGGCTTGTCGAACGGTGGACCGCGGGCTACGGCGAAACGTTTGCCGAAGCGCTGCTTGCCGCCGGGCCGTCCGGCGTGACCGTGCGGCCGCAGTATCCGTGCACGGCGGACGAGCTTTTTAGCGAGCTTCCCACAGGGACATCGCGCGGCCAGTGGGAACGCGACTGTCTCCACGTGCCGGCGGGCTTTGACGCCGCGGCCGCGGATGCGTTCCTGGCAGGCCGCATGGCGATCCAGGGCGAGAGCGCGATGCTCGTATGCCGGGCTTTGGGCGACTGCCGCAAAAAGCGCGTGCTCGACGCCTGCGCGGCGCCCGGCGGCAAGAGC
>CAZKGE010000199.1:0-3705 GCA_964552065.1 uncultured Oscillospiraceae bacterium
GAGAGCGCAATGCTCGTATGCCGGGCCTTGGGCGACTGCCGCAAGAAACGCGTGCTCGACGCCTGCGCGGCCCCCGGCGGCAAGAGCGCCTGCGTCGCGTCGTTTGCCCAAAATGATGTGTCGCTCACCTGCTTTGAGCTGCACGCGCATCGCGTAGAACTGACGAGCAAGACGCTCGAGCGGCTGCATGTAAACGCCGAGATTTTGCAGCGCGACGCTTCCGTACCCGACGAGGCGTTCTATGACGCGTTCGACGCCGTGCTCGTTGACGCGCCGTGCTCGGGGCTGGGGCTCGTCCATGGCAAACCGGACGTGCGCTACCAGAAAACGCTTGGCGACGTCGAGTCGCTCGCAAAGGTGCAGCGCGGCATACTCGACGCCTGCGCGCGCTACGTAAAAACCGGCGGCGCGCTCGTGTACGCGACCTGCACGATCAGCAAATTAGAGAACGAGGCGCAGGTTGCGGGTTTTCTGGCGCGGCACGACGAGTTTACGCTTTCCGTAATGCCGCTGCCGATCGAAAACCGCGGCGAACTGCAGCTGTTTCCGAGCGTGCACGGCACGGAGGGGTTCTATATGGCAAGGATGGTGCGATGCAACTGACGGACATGACAATCGAGGAGCTTGAAAAGCTGCTGGAGGGACTCGGGGAACCCGCGTACCGCGCCCGGCAGATCTTCTCGTGGCTGTCGCGCGGCGTGCATCCTCTGGACATGACCAACCTCCCCAAGCCGCTGCGCTTCGAGCTTTCGCGTATGCCGCAGGGCTATGTTTCCGTGTTTCAAAAGCGCGTGTCCGCGCTCGACGGCACCGCGAAGTACCTGTTTTTGCTCGACGACGACAACCTTGTCGAGGGCGTGCTGATGCGCTATCACTATGGAAACACCGCGTGCATCAGTACGCAGGTCGGCTGCCGCATGGGCTGCGCGTTCTGCGCGTCGACGATCGAGGGGCGCGTGCGCGACCTTGCCGCCGGCGAGATGCTCGGGCAGATCGCCGCCATCGAGCTCGACGAGCCGCCCAAGAGCGCCCAGGAACGCACCGTGACGAACGTCGTGCTGATGGGCAGCGGCGAACCGCTCGACAACTTCGACAACGTCGTGCGCTTCCTCAAGCTCGTTTCGCATCCGGACGGCATGGGCATCAGCCCCCGCAACATCTCCGTTTCCACCTGCGGCCTCGCGCCGATGATCTACCGCTTCATGGCCGAGGCGCCGCACGTGACGCTCTCGATTTCGCTGCACGCGCACGACGACGAAACGCGCTCGCGCATCATGCCGGTCAACCGCATCTACCCGATCGCGGACGTCGTCGCGGCGGCCAAGGCGTACGCGGAGAAAACGGGCCGCCGCGTGGTGTTCGAGTACGCGCTCATCGCGGGCGTGAACGACGCGGACGACGACGCCGTCGCGCTTTCCCGGCTGCTTCGCGGCATCAACTGCCACGTCAACCTCATCCCGCTCAACTCAGTGCCGGAGCGCAGGCTCACCGGCAGCGGGCGCAGCCGCGCCCGGGCTTTTAACGACGTGCTCATGTCGAAGCACATCTCCGCGACCATCCGCCGCGAAATGGGCGCCGACATCGAGGGCGCCTGCGGTCAACTGCGAAGAAGGGTGAAGCATGATCTACGCATCTAAATCCAGCATCGGCCGCCGCGCCAGGAACGAGGACTTGTTCCGCGTTCCTAAACAGGAGGAGTCCGTGCCCTTCGTCGCCGTCGCGGACGGAATGGGCGGGCACGCGGGCGGCTCCGTCGCGAGCAAGCTTGTGATCACGGGCCTGAACGAGGAGCTGCGCTCCATCCGCGGCGACGATCCCGTCGGCGTGCTGCTGCGCGCGGTTTCGGCGGTCAACATGGACGTCTACCGCACCGGGCAGGACTCGGCGGACCTTTCCGGCATGGGCTCCACGCTGGTGTGCGCGCTGCTGTTCCCGACGCGGTTCATCGCGGCCAACGTCGGCGACAGCCGCCTATACCACTTCGACGGCGAAAAACTCGATCAGGTCACGGTTGACCACTCGCTCGTGGAGGTGCTGCTCCAGAGCGGCAACATCACGCCCGAGGAGGCGCGCGTGCACCCGGACCGGAACATTATCACGCGTGCGATGGGCCTGTCCGCGCGCGTCGAGGCCGATATATTCGACCGCGTCTGGAACCCCGGCGACATCCTGCTGCTCTGCTCGGACGGACTGTCCGGCAGCGTGCCGCACGAAAAGATGCAGTCGGTCCTCGCCTCCGCGGCGCCGCTGGACGAGCTTTGCGACACGCTCGTATCGTCCGCGCTCGATCACGGCGCGACCGACAACATCACGGTCGTCCTCGTCCAGAACGAAGAGGGGGCGTGCGCATGATCGGCCGGATACTGAACCACCGCTACCGCGTCATAAGCCTCATCGGCACGGGCGGCATGGCGCACGTGTACCGCGCGGTCAACCTCGGCACGCGCAAGTCCGTCGCAATCAAGGTCCTCAAGGAGGAATACAAGGACAACCCGGAGTTTCTGCGCCGCTTCGAGCGAGAGGCCCGCGCGGTGCTGCATCTGTCGCACGACAACATCGTCCGCGCCTACGGCGTCGGGCAGGAGGACGGACTGCCGTTCATCGTGCTCGAGTACGTCGAGGGCAGGACGCTCAAGCAGATCATACAGGAGGAGGGCCCGCTGCCGCCCAAGGAGGCCATCGAGCTTGCCTACCAGGTGCTCGACGCGCTGTCGGCGGCGCACGAGGCGGGCATCATCCACAGGGACATCAAGCCCCAGAACGTGATCGTCACGCGCGGCGGCAAGGCCAAGCTGACGGACTTCGGCATCGCGCGCGAGGCCGCGTCGAACACCGTGACCTTTGCCGGGCCCACGGTGCTCGGCAGCGTGCATTACCTCTCGCCCGAGCAGGCCAAGGGCAAGCCTGTGACCGCGGAGAGCGACCTGTATTCCACGGGCGTGATGCTCTACGAGATGCTCTGCGGCGAGGTGCCGTTCTCCGGCGATTCCTCCGTCGCCATCGCGCTCAAGCACATCAGCGAGAAGCCCGAGGCGCTGATCGAGCGGAACCCGATGATCTCGCCCGCACTCAGCGACGTGGTGATGAAGGCGCTCTCGAAAAACGCGGCCGACCGCTATCAATCCGCCGCGGCGATGCGCTCCGACCTGCTGCGCGCGCAGTACGAGCCGTACGGCGACTTTGCGCGATTACCCGGCAAGCAGAGCGGCTCGCAGTCCGGCAAAGGGAAGCAGCCCGAAAAACGCAGAAGGCGGCTGCGCGTCACCGGCACGTTCTGGATTTCGGTCGGCGTTGTCGCGACGCTCGCCGCGTTCTTTCTGCTGTTTGCGCTCAGCCGCAAGGCGTATCAGGCGGAGGCCGTGCCGATGCAGATCGTGCCCGCGCTGACCGACCGCAGCGCCGGCGAGGCGGCCGCAAAGGCCGAGGATTACGGCTTCCTGTTTGAAGTGCAGGATTACGAGGTCAGCGATACCGTCCAATACGGCAACGTGATCCGCCAGACGCCGGAATCCGGTTTAAACGCCAAGGCCGGCAGCGTGATCTACGGCGTCATAAGCCTTGGTCCGGACATCCCGACCATCCCGAACCTCGTCGGCATGACGCCCGACGAGGCGCTCGCCGCGCTGACCGCGGACGGCCTTAAGCTCGGTTCCACCGGATACCGCGTTTCGGACGTCGCGCTCGGCTACGTCTGCGAGCAGTCGC
>CAZKGE010000200.1:0-3703 GCA_964552065.1 uncultured Oscillospiraceae bacterium
TCGGCTTGCCGGGACGGATGCCCGTGATGAAGCCGCCGTTCTGCTGCAGGTTCTTGCTCATCTCGATCGGGTTGAACGTGATCGAGGTGTAGAAGTACCCAAAGCCCAGTATCAGCAGCGCATAGATGATGTAGTACACCACGCTCGTCGAGCCCAGGTACTTGACGTAGAAGTCGTAAAAGCCGCTCGTCGGCCAGAACTGGGCGATCATGCCCGGGAACTGGATCATCGTCATGGCGAAAATCAGCGGCAGCACGCCGTTGGCGTTCGCCTTCAGCGGCAAAAACGTGCTCTGGCCGCCGTACATCTTGCGGCCGACCACGCGCTTGGCGTACTGCACCGGGATGCGGCGCTGCGCCTGGTCCACGTGCACGACCAGCGTGATGAGGCCGACGACCAGCACAAGCAGCGCGACGAAGGCGCGCGCGGACATCCAGGGCTGGAAGGTCGCGGCGTTCTTCGCGCTCATGCCGAGCGTTCCGGTGATCAGCGCCTGCACCCAGCCGATGATGGCGTTGGGCACGCGCGACACGATCGAAGCGAAGATCAGCATCGAGACGCCGTTGCCGACGCCCTTCTCCGTGATCAGCTCGCCGAGCCACATCAGAAACGCCGTGCCGGCGGTCGCGCAGACGCCGATCGTCGCGTAGGTGAAAAAGCCGGGGTTGATCACGATGTCCCTGCCCGCCGTCGCGCCGGACTGGAGCCCGATGAAGATGCCGATGGACTGCACCATCGCGAGCACGACGCCCGTATAGCGCGTGATGCGCTCGATCTTCTGCCTGCCGTCCTCCTCCTTGGCGAGCCGTTCCAGCGCGGGAATCGCGATCTGGAGCAGCTGCAATATGATCGACGCCGTGATGTAGGGCGAGATGCCCATCGCAAACAGCGTAAACTGCGAGAACGAGCTGCCTGTCAACAGGTCCATAAAGCCCAGGATGTCGTACTGCTTGACCGCCTCGGCCAGAAGCTGCGTGTTGACGCCCGGGATCGGGATGAAGCAGCCGAGCCGGTAGATCACGATCAGAAGCAGCGTGAACAGCAGCTTTTTGCGGACCTCCCGGACCTTGAACGCGTTGATAAACGTCTGGAACATCAGCCGATCACCTCAACACTTCCGCCCGCAGCCTTGATCGCGTCCTGCGCCGTCTTCGAAAACTTCGCCGCTTTTACGTCGAGCTTCTTGGTCAGCGTTCCGCGTCCCAAAACCTTCAGGCCATCCTTTTCGATCTTGCTGATCAGCTTGTTTGCCTTGAGCATTTCAGCCGTCACGACCGTACCGTTGTCGAGCCCTTCGAGGTCGGAAACATTGATGATGGTATATTCCTTTGCAAACACATTGTTGAAGCCGCGCTTGGGCAAGCGGCGCGTCAGCGGCATCTGGCCGCCTTCAAAGCCGTTCTTCTTGCTGCCGGAGCGGGCTTTCTGGCCCTTATGACCCATGGTTGCGGTCTTGCCCATGCCGGAGCCGGTTCCCCGGCCGACGCGCTTAGGCTTTTTGACCGAACCGGGCGCGGGCTGTAATTCGTGCAGTTTCATTCGTTCGTGCCCTCCCGTTAGACTTCTTCCACCTTGACCAGGTGCTTGACTTTAAACAGCATGCCGCGCGTGCAAGCGTTGTCGGGCTTGACGGTGGTGCTGCCGGTCTTATGGAGGCCCAGCGCCTCGACGGTCGCCTGCTGATCCTTGAGGCAGCCGATCGTGCTCTTTACGAGCGTGACCTTCAGGGCCTTCTCCGTTTTTTTCGTCTTTGCCATGATCTGCCGCCCCCCTACGAAAGTATCTCTTCGACGGTCTTGCCGCGAAGCTTGGCGATCTGCTCGGCAGTCCGAAGCTGGCCGAGCCCGTTGATCGTGGCCTTGACACAGTTGCTCGGGTTGTTCGAGCCGAACGATTTGGTGCGGATGTCGCGGATGCCGACCGACTCGAGCACCGCGCGCGCGGGACCGCCCGCAATCACGCCGGTGCCTTCCTGGGCGGGGAGCATGCGGACGTGGCCCTTGCCGTACCGGCCCTCGACCTGGTGCGGAATCGTCGTGCCGACGATCGGCACCTCGATCATGTGGCGCTTGGCGTCCTCGATCCCCTTGCGCACGGCTTCCGGAATTTCCGCGGCCTTGCCCAGGCCCACGCCGACCTTGCCGTTCTCGTTGCCGACGACCATCAGCGCGGTGAAGCGGAAGTTCTTGCCGCCCTTGACGACCTTGGCGACGCGGTTGATGGAAACCAGGCGCTCTTTAAACTCGGACTGTTCTCTTTCGTATTTTCTATTGTTCTGCATCTCGTTTCCTCCTTAGAAGTCCAGCCCGGCCTTGCGCGCGCCGTCCGCCAGCGCCTGCACCCTGCCCGTATAGAGGTAACCGCCGCGGTCGAACACCACCTTGGAAATCCCCTTGTCCTTGGCGCGCCTTCCGATGAGCTCGCCCACCAGCGCGGCCTGCTCGACCTTGCTCTTGCCGGCGAGCTTCTCGCGCAGCTCGGCGTCCAGCGTGGAAGCCGCGACCAAGGTGTTGCCAACTTCGTCGTTGATGAGCTGAGCGTAGATATGGCCCGTGGAACGGTATACGTTGAGGCGCGGCCGCTCCGTCGAGCCGACGATATTCCTGCGCATGCGGCGGTGCCGCGCGACACGTATGGAATTTTTGTCGATCCTATTAAACATCTTTCGTCACTCCTTCCTGCCTTACTTGCCGGTCTTGCCTTCCTTGCGGCGGACGTGCTCGCCCTCGTAGCGGATGCCTTTGCCCTTGTACGGCTCCGGCTCGCGGACCGCGCGGATGTTGGCGGCGATCTGGCCCACCGCCTGCTTGTCGATGCCCTTGACGGTGATCTTCGTCGGCGCGGGCACCTCGAACGAAATGTTCTCGGGCGCCGTAAACTCCACGGGATGCGAATATCCGACGCTGAGCACCAGCTTGGCTCCGTTCATCTGAGCCTTGTAGCCGACGCCCACGATCTCGAGGCGCTTCTCAAAGCCCGCCGTCGTGCCGACCACCATGTTGTGGATCAGGGAACGGGTCAGCCCGTGCAGCGCGCGGTGGCGCTTGTCGTCGCTCGCGCGCTTGACAAGAAGGACGCCCTCCTCGAGGGAGACCTGCATATCCGGCGACACCGGCTGCGACAGGGTGCCCTTGGGCCCTTTGACGGTCACGACATTCTTCTCGTCGACCGTGATTGTCACTCCGGCAGGAATGCTGACCGGAAGTTTTCCGATACGAGACATTTTGCTTCCTCCAGATTCTTTCGTCTTACCAGACGTAGGCGAGCACTTCGCCGCCGACGCCCTGTTTTCTGGCCTCCCGGTCGGTCATGATGCCGCGCGAGGTGGACAGGATCGCCACGCCCATTCCGCCGAGCACCTTGGGGATCTCGTCCTTGCGCGCATACACGCGAAGGCCCGGGCGCGAAATGCGCTTGATGCCCACGATGACCTTCTGCTTGTTCGGGCCGTACTTGAGCTGGATGCGGATGTTCTTGCGGATGCCGTCCTCAACCAGTTCGAAATTCTTGATGTAGCCCTCCTCCTGGAGGATCTTCGCGATGGCCGCCTTCGTCGTGGAGGCGGGCACGTCGACCGCCTCGTGCCTCGCGATCAGCGCGTTGCGTATCCGGGTCAGCATATCGGCAATGGTATCTGTCATGATGCTCTTCCTCCTTTACCAGCTTGCCTTGCGTACGCCGGGGATCTCGCCCTTGTACGCCA